>CAZTCG010000032.1:0-10514 GCA_964612005.1 uncultured Flavobacteriaceae bacterium
CAAAAAGTCGTTTGAAAAAATGTGTTTTTATACAAAAAGTCGTTTGAAAAAATGTGTTTTTATACAAAAAGTCGTTTGAAAAAATGTATATTTGTAAAATAATTAGGTACAAAATTACATGCAACGTCTTTTATTCGATAAACTTGATAAATGGAAAAACGCTAAAAAACGTAAGCCATTAATCATTCAGGGAGCCCGACAAGTAGGCAAAACCTGGATCATGATAGAGTATGGAAAAAAGGCTTTTAAAAATGTACTCTATATTAATTTTGAACAATCCGAACGACTTAAAACTCTGTTTCTTGAAGATTACAATATTGAGCGAATCATTACTGTTTTGCAAGTTGAAACAGGAATTAAAATTGATAAAAAAAACACACTTTTAATTTTTGATGAAATTCAAGAGGCAGAAAAAGGACTTACTGCATTAAAGTACTTTTATGAAACTGCTCCCGAATATTATGTAATGGCAGCCGGCTCATTGCTTGGAGTAGCAATGCAGAAAAAACATACCTTCCCAGTTGGTAAAGTTGATTTTCTTCACTTGTATCCGTTAAGTTTTTCTGAATTCTTATTGAATTTAGGTGAGAAAAAATTGCTTGAAATTTTACAAAGTAAAGATTGGGAAAATGTAAATATATTTCACGATAAATACACTCATTATTTACGTTTATACTATTACATAGGAGGCATGCCTGAGGCAGTTGCACATTACATCATAAACAAAGATTTAATAGCAGTTAGGCAAATACAAAAAAATATTTTGTTGGGTTATGAAAATGATTTTGCGAAATATGCACCCACTTCAATAGTTCCTCGTATTCGTTTGTTATGGAAAAACATTATTGGACAACTCTCCAAGGAAAATAAAAAGTTTATTTACGGACAAATTAAAACAGGAGCCAGAGCAAAAGATTTTGAATTGGCCATTAATTGGTTGGCCGATGCAGGATTATTAAATAAAGTGGGTTTAATCAATAAACCAACTTGGCCTTTAAGCGCATATACCGACTTTGATGTGTTCAAGTTATTTGGATTGGATGTTGGCTTGCTTGGTGCTGTTGCTGAATTAGATCCAAAAATATTATTAGATAAAAATAATATCATGACAGAATTTAAAGGTGCTTTAACCGAACAATTCGTTTGTCAACAATTGCGTTGCAACGGATTTGATAATTTGTATTATTGGTGCGCAGAAAGAGGGACTGCTGAAATTGATTTTGTTGTTCAATACCAAAATAAAGCCATTCCGATAGAAGCAAAAGCCGAGGAAAATTTACAAGCTAAAAGCTTAAAGGTATATGCAGAAAAATATAAACCGGAAACTATTTTGCGAAGTTCAATAAGTAAATATAAAACAACATCTACTTTAATTAATGTGCCATTGTATGGGATTGCCCATTTTTTTACTGATTGATTTGGAAATTTTAAAATTATTTCATTGATACAAAAATTACTTATTATAGGTCATGTTTGGCCCGAACCAAATTCCTCAGCGGCTGGTGGAAGAATGATTCAATTGATAAAATTATTTTTAAAAAATAATATAGAAGTCATTTTCTGTTCACCTGCAAGTGAAACAGCTTTTTCATTTCATTTAAAAACGCTTGGAATAACTCAATATCAAATAAAAATAAATGATTCAGATTTCGATAATTTATTAAAAGAAATAAATCCGGATGTTGTTTTATTTGATAGGTTCATGACAGAGGAAAAATTTGGCTGGCGAGTTGCAGAAGTTTGTCCAAACGCATTACGAATACTTGATACTGAAGATTTACATTGTTTGAGATATGCCCGTCAAAAAGCAGTTTTGGAAAATACTGAATTCAATACTGAATTATTAATGAATGATTATGCAAAAAGAGAAATTGCTTCCATTATGCGATCAGATATTTCTCTTATCATATCTTCATTTGAAATGAAACTTTTACAAAGTTTTTTTAAAATTGATACTCAATTACTTTTTTATTTGCCATTTTTAATTGATTTAAAAACCATTCCTGTTTTTAAAAAAATTGAAGAACGAAATCATTTTGTATCAATAGGTAATTTTTTACATGAACCCAACAAAGATGCTGTTTTACAATTGAAAAAAAGCATTTGGCCATTAATTCGGGAAAAATTACCAAAAGCAGAATTACACATTTACGGAGCTTATGTTCCTGAATCGATTTTACAATTAAATAATCCAAAAGAAAAATTTATAATTAAAGGTAGGGCAGAGGATGCTATAAATGTTATAGCTGATGCAAAAGTGCTTTTAGCTCCATTACGATTTGGTGCAGGATTAAAAGGTAAATTAATGGAAGCAATGCTATGTGGTACCCCAAGTGTAACCACATCAATTGGTGCAGAAGGCATGAGTTTTAATTCATCATGGGGTGGTGCAATTAATGATGAACCAAATGATTTTGCAAATTCAGCAGTTGAGTTATTTGTTGAAGAAGATAAATGGAAGATTGCTCAAAATAACGGACTTGATATTCTAAGTAATTTTGACTCAAATAGATTTGAAACAGATTTTATAAAGAAAATAAATTTACTTTTTCAAAATTTGAACGAGCATAGAAGTTCAAATTTTTTTGGCGCAATGCTTTTATCTAACCAGTTAAATAGCACCAAATATTTTTCGAGATGGATAGAAGAAAAGAACAAAAAAGGAAATTCCTGATTTGTTCTTTTCATTAATGAAAATTAAAGCGCTTTTTTGTATAATTCAGCTACTTTGTTCCAGTTTATTACATTAAAAAATGCGCTGATGTAATCAGGTCTTCTGTTTTGATAATGCAGGTAATATGCATGTTCCCAAACATCCATTCCTAAAATAGGTGTCCCTTTACATTCTGCAATATCCATTAACGGATTATCTTGATTTGGTGTTGAGCAAACGCATAAACTTTTATCTTCTTTTACACAAAGCCAAGCCCAGCCACTACCAAAACGAGTAGCACCTGCGTTTGCAAATTGTTTTTTAAATTCTTCAAAATTTCCAAAATGCTTGTCAATTGCTGCCGCTAAATCTCCAGTTGGTAATCCTCCTGCATTTGGAGACATGATGTTCCAAAATAAGGTGTGGTTAAAATGTCCTCCACCATTGTTTCTTACTGCAACCGGGTATTTAGAAATATTTTTACAAATTTCTTCAATACTTAATTTTTCAGTATCTGATCCTGCAATTGCATTATTCAAATTTGTTACATAAGCTTGATGATGCTTAGTGTGATGAATCTCCATTGTTCTAGCGTCAATGTGTGGTTCCAATGCGTTTGTAGCATAAGGTAAAGCCGGTAATTCAAATGCCATAATTAATTTGTTTTATGTTATTAATTTTTAATGTTTGCGAATATACAACATTTAAAAAAATTGCTGGTTAACTCGTTCAATTTGAAATTTTAAATTTTATTAAAAAATCATACGATTAGTTTCGTTTTTTTTAGTTTAAAAGAAAATAAAACAAATGGTATCTTTACATTTTTAAAAAGCATTTGCCTAAAATACTTCGTATAATAAATAGGTTCAACCTTGGTGGAATTACTTATAACGTAAGTTATCTGAGTAAATACCTTGCTCACGAATTTGAAACTCTTTTAATTGGAGGCGATAAAGAGCCCGGTGAGGATAGTTCCTTATTCATTCCTGAACAATTAGGATTAAATCCTGTTTTAATTCCTGAAATGAAAAGAGCAATTAACTGGTCGGATGATAAAGCAGCATATCAAAAAATAAGAAATATAATAAAGGAATTTAAACCGGATATTGTTCATACACATGCTTCAAAAGCTGGAGCAATTGGCCGATTAGCTGCTATACATGAAAAAGTTCCGGTAATTGTTCATACTTTTCATGGGCATGTTTTTCATTCTTATTTTGGAACTTTAAAAACACAATTTTATAAATCGATAGAAAGATATCTTGCAAAAAAATCAACAGCAATAATTGCTATTAGCGAACGGCAAAAAATTGAACTAACTGATAAGTATAAAATTGTTAACCCAGATAAAACTCAAGTAATACATTTAGGCTTTGATTTAAATAAATTCAGGGAGCATCAGGATGAAAAACGAAAATCATTCCGAAATCATTATTTATTAGAAGATGATGAAATTGCAATAGCAATTATTGGTAGATTAGCACCGATAAAAAATCATGAACTTTTTCTTCGATTAATTAAAAATGTTCAACATAAATCCTTAAAAAAAATTAGGGCTTTTATTATTGGCGATGGAGAAACACATTTAAAATTAGAAGAATATTGTAAACAATTAAATATTGATTTTTGTAATTTTTTAACCGAACAAATTAAATCTACTGTCACCTTCACTTCATGGATTACTAATGTGGATTGGCCTCTTGCTGGTTGTGATATTATTTGTATGACTTCATTTAATGAAGGAACTCCTGTAAGTTTAATAGAAGCTCAGGCAGCAGGAAAACCTGTACTCTCTACAAAAGTAGGTGGCGTGGAAAATATAGTAAGTTCGGAAACAGGTTATTTGTTTGATTTAGATGATGAGCTAGGTTTTACTGAAAAGTTAAATGAATTAGTAAATGATAGCTCTTTAAGAAAAAAAATGGGAAGTTTTGGTTGGGAAAAAGTAGGAGTTAAATTCCACTACACACGTTTGGTTGAGGACACTAGAAATTTGTATCATCAATTGTTAAGTAAGTAACAAAATAAAGTAAAATAGTTTTTTTAAAATTATTTCAATTCAGTTTTAAAATTTCATTATAAATTGTACCTATAAATTGGTTCAATGTCTGTAATCTCATCATGTACAACTTCTAAATCTTTTACTAACCCACTATTCAAACCATAAACCCACCCATGAACTTGTAATGATCGTTCTTTCCAGGCTTTTTGAACCTTTTTTGTACGGCATAAATTTTTAACCTGCTCAATAACATTTAATTCGGTTAATCTATCTGCACGTTTATCAAGATCTGAAATTGAATCCAATTCAATACTGTGTTTAGCATATACATCTTTTATGTTTCTGAGCCAGTTATCTACAAAACCAATTGCATCATTAGTCATTGCTGCTCTAATTCCACCACATCCATAATGACCGCAAACAATAATATGTTTTACTTTTAAAACTTCGATAGCATATGAAATTACACTAAGTGCGTTTAAATCTGTATGAATTACCAAGTTAGCAATATTACGGTGTACAAAAATTTCACCGCTTTGCGTATTTGTAATTTCGTTGGCAGGAACCCTGCTGTCGCTACAGCCTATCCAAAGGTATTCTGGAGTTTGACCTAATGATAATTTTTTAAAATATTCTGGATCATCAAATCTTTTTTCCAAAGAATATTTTCTGTTTCCATCAATTAATCGCTGATAAGATTCTTTTAAACTCATATTATTTATTGTTTACTTAAAATTTCTACTTCTTCTATATCTTCAAGCACAACTTCAATGTTTTTATGGCTTGCGGATAATTTAAATTCTGTAATGGCTTCTAACACATCTCTATCTATAAAAGTAGATCTGCCGCCATCAATTAAAACACGGGAGCCCGGTTTTACGGATTGAAAAAACACAATGAATTTTCCTTTATTAATAAAAGTAACCTTTTGTTGCAAACGAATAAAATATTGCTTTCTTCCGTCAATATCATCTACTAAAATTCTAAATGGATCTTTAAAATTTTGGCGTAGTATAAAAATGATTCCTACAAATAATCCTGCTCCAACTCCTTTTAATAAGTCAGTTAATAGCATTACAACTAAGGTTATTAAAAAAGGTAAAAATTGTGTAATTCCTTCATTAACGATTTTTTTGTTTTTTTCGTAATCAGCAATTTTAATTTTTATTTTATGCAAAAAACAAACAATAGATGAAAAGAAGGTTTGAATATTTCCTCTTGTTGGTTTGGCTAATTTCCACCCTGTGAAGATTAATATTGCTGCTAGTGCCGATAATGGAATAAGCTCTAAAATTCCTGGTATAATAAAAATAGATATTAGAAGCAGTATACCATGGAATATAGATGAAAAATTGGTTTTTGCTCCTGCATTAACATTTGCCGAGCTACGAACAATTACAGATGTTACTGGAATTCCCCCTATTAATCCACAAATGATATTGCCTGATCCTTGAGCGATTAATTCTCTGTTTGTTGGAGTAATATTGAAATCAGGATCTAATTTATCTACCGCCTCAACACCTAATAATGATTCAATACTAGCTACCAAAGCTAAGCTTATTGCAACACTCCATACTTGGATATTTGTTATTGATGAAAAATCTGGTAATGAAATACTATTTTTTATTTTTTCTAACGAACTTAAATCAGGCATGTTCACTAGGTGTTCATTTGTAATTGCAATGGACTGAAAATTATTATTAAGTAACACGTTTACCAATACACTCGATAAAACTGCAACCAATGGACCTGGCAAAGCATTCAAAAATTTATTATTCTTAATTAACGATGTGTTCCAAAGAATAAGGACTATCATAGCTACTAAACCAACTATTGTCGCTCCCGGACTTACATAATTAATCATATGAATTAATTCTGTAAAGGAGTTTTCTCCATCAATTTGAATAAATCTAAAATCACCTTCCGGATCTTTGTCATAACCAAAAAAATGAGGTATTTGTTTTAGAATTAATATCACACCAATTCCGGATAACATACCTTTAATTACTGATACCGGTATATAATGTCCGATAATTCCTGCTTTTATAATTCCCAATAAGATTTGCATAATACCTGCCAAAAAAGTAGCAAGTAAAAAAGCATTAAAAGTTAAAGCCGGAACATTTAATCCGAATTTTTCAGGGAATAACGCAGCTAAAACTGTTGCTGTTAAACCTGCTGCCGGACCACTTACACTTAAGTTTGAGCCACTTATTAATGCAACCACAATTCCACCTACTACTCCTGCAATTAATCCTGCAAGAGGATCAACTCCTTGTGCAACCGATATGCCCAGGCATAATGGAAGAGCAACTAAAAAAACAACCAGACCAGCTTTAAGATCTGCACCTAAATTTTTAAACATTATTAATTACTATTATGATTTTGAAACACTAACAAATATAAACTTGTTAGCAAAAATCGGGTGGTGGAGTTGCTACCTCAATGTGTGGCTGAACTAAATGGATTAAAGTGAAATTGTAGTAATTTATTAGAGAAAGTAATTCTATTGATAACGACTGAAAATTATTGTAACCAAAATGATACTTTTCTTTTTCAGTTTTATCATCATCCTTTTCACTTTCTTTATTTTCTTTTACATCGAAAAGTGAAATTGAAGATTCAAAGGAAGTAAAGCATTTAATACATTCAATTGCAGTATCAATTCCAAATAGAATCAGTAATAAAACAACTATATATTTTTTAAATGTTTTCAATTCGAACAAATTTAATATAATTATCGTTCCAAAATTTCAATTAAGTTAATAGTTTTTCCTGCCATACAGGTAGATAAAGATTGTTTTTTTGTATTGTTATATTTGCTATTATTGGACTTGAGTTTTATAATGGTATATTTCATGCTACTTGTTACAATACAACATCTATGGGTTAGTACTGATATTATTTCATTTTAATTTTAAGTTTATTAATTGCTCATTCTCTAGCCGAATTAAATATCCGCAACTTTCAACTTCGTATTTAATTACAGTTGCTTTTACAAATCCTTCAGCTTCAAAATTTTTAATTATTGCTTTTTTGGTTTTGCATGAAATAAGAAATAATGTGATGATAATAAAAAAAAATACTTTATTCATTTATGTATATTTGCTGCTAATTTAAACTTAATTTAAAGATACTTGATAAAATCCGAATCTATATGTAAATCTTACAATGATTTACAAGTTTTAAAGGAAGTGAGTTTAACCATTAATGAAGCTGAAGTTGTTTCAATTGTTGGAGCTTCTGGTGCAGGGAAATCGACATTATTACATATTCTAGGTACTTTAGATAGACCAGATAAAGTTAGTTTGTACATTAATGAAGTTGAAATAACTAAATTAAATGATAAAAAATTGGCTGAATTTAGAAATAAAAATATTGGTTTTGTATTTCAATTTCATCATTTATTGCCCGAATTTACTGCACTTGAAAATGTTTGTATACCTGCATATATAGCAGGTAAATCAACAAAAGAAACCGAACAATTTGCAAAAGAGTTACTTCATCTTTTAAATTTAGACAGCAGAATTAACCATAAACCCAATCAAATGTCGGGGGGTGAACAACAACGTGTTGCTGTTGCACGAGCACTTATAAATAGACCGGCAGTAGTATTTGCAGATGAACCTTCCGGAAACCTTGATTCTCTTCATGCTAATGAATTACATCAGTTATTTTTTAAATTAAGAGAACAATTCAATCAAACTTTTGTAATTGTTACACATAACAATGAGTTTGCAAATATGGCTGATAGAAAATTAGTTATGAAGGATGGTAGAATTGTAGAAGGATTAAATTAAATTAAATTACTTTCCTCTTCCTTGTATTACAATTAATACGGTGTAAATCATAATCTTCAAGTCAACCAAAATACTCATGTTTTCTATATAAATTATGTCATACTTTAATCGCTGAATCATTTGCTCAACCGTTTCTGCATAACCATATTTTACCTGACCCCAAGAAGTAATTCCCGGACGAACTTTATGCAGGTGTTTATAATGCGATGCCTTTTGTACAATTTGATTGATGAAAAATTGTCGTTCCGGTCTTGGCCCAACTATGCTCATTTCACCTATAAGTACATTAAAAAATTGAGGTAATTCATCAAAACGTGATTTTCTTAAAAATTTACCAACCTTGGTTATTCTTGGATCGTTATCCTTTGATAAAGCAGGTCCCATTTTTTCTGCATCAATATACATGCTGCGGAATTTTATAATTTTAAATGGACTGCCATGTAAACCAATTCGTTCTTGTCGATAAAAAACTGGTCCTTTAGAACTTAATTTAACGGCAATTGCCAGTAATAAATATATCCAGGAAAAACAAATCAATACAAATAGAGAAATTAAGATATCCATTATTCGTTTCACTGATTGCTGCCACTCAGGCATAATGGTTTTGTTAATTTCTATTAATGGTGCACCAAAAATGGAAGTCATTTTTACCGAACCGGACAAAATATCGTACATATCCGGAATTACTTTAATTAAAACACCGGTATCACTTAAATCAGTAATCAGCTTATTTAAATAATCATGTTCCCACGATTCAATGGCAATTATGATTTCTTCGATCTGGTATTTTTTAACTAAATCTCTAATTTCGTTTATTTCACCTAAATGTGGAAGTTGTTTTTTTAGCTCTTCTGAAAATCCATTTTTATCATCAACATGAATGAATCCTAAAAATAAATTTCCGGTTCCTTTTTTTAAATTTTCGTTACTGCCAACAAGTAAAGTTTTAAAACCAATTTTTCGATGATGAATTTGTAGATTGGTATAGGTTGTAATTAAATATCTTGATACAGAAGTAATGCTAATATGAAGTCCTAAAAGGGTGAAGTAAGATTGATAATAATTGCTGTAAACTTTTACTTCATCATCTAAAATTGAAATAAAAAATATAAGCGTAACTCCAATAATACCAGATAGAATGGTGTTAAACAGCTCACCTAATCTGGATTTTTTATAGATGTTGTTATAGTTGCCTAGAATATAATAGAAGATGATCCAGCAAAATGGGATTATAAAAATGCCCAGATAAAATTTATCAGAAAAAATGGTGCTGGGTTCAACCCCAAATTTTTGGGGTTCAATTATAAATTTACGATAAATGAAAACAAATGTCCAAGCAAGCGCCGCACTCTGAAAGTCTAGAATTAAGTACTTTATTACTTGTAATTTTTTATTCATTTATGGTTGACTAACAACTTTTATATTATCAATATATAAAACCGGATTAGGTCCTAAGCCATTATCACTAAAATCAGTTTTATCAAAATAAAAATAAACCAAATAAGAACTTCTTTGGTTTCTACTGGCAACAGGTGTAAGAAAAAAATAAATTTTATTCCATTCCGAACTTGGATTTGCACCGCCTGCAGAACCTAAAAATAATTTATTGGCATCTAGTAAACCAACATCAAATTTTTGATTGCATTTGTAATTTACCTCCAAATAAAGCATTTCAGAAGTATTAGGTAATGGTAATGCGGAAGATGAATAAGCCATGCAGCTATTCTGTCCGTTTTTTAATTCAATTTTTAGCCTTTGATCCTTCAAATTTCTCAATACTTTGCAATTTTATTGCAGTATCACCAATTAAAGATGATCCGGACACTTCAAAATCTTCTACCCAATAAAAAGTAACTCCATTAGCATAATAATCAAAAACAGGAGTAATGGAGTGTTTACTAGAATTAGATATGTTAATTGTTGTATCAAATAATTTTATTGGAGCATATTCCGAACGAACTGTACTAACTCCATTAACTTTTATTACCGGTGCTATTGTTAATTCACAATCACCGGTCTCTAAAACGGGTATTTTCGCAGGTAAGGGATAAACACCATA
>CAZTCG010000033.1:0-10426 GCA_964612005.1 uncultured Flavobacteriaceae bacterium
GGCACCGAAGAAACTAGTCATTCCTACTTTTTTACCAATTATTCCAGACATTATACTTGTTTTTTATTATTTATTAAACTAACTAAACTTTAATTTCTACTTCAACACCACTAGGTAATTCTAATTTCATTAGAGCATCAACAGTTTTTGATGTTGAACTGTAGATATCTAACAAACGTTTATAAACACATGTTTGATATTGGTCACGTGCCTTTTTATTTACGTGTGGTGAACGTAAAACCGTGAAAATTCTTTTGTGTGTTGGAAGTGGAATTGGCCCATTAACAACAGCACCTGTTGACTTAACTGTTTTTACAATTTTCTCAGCAGATTTATCAACTAAGTTGAAATCGTAAGATTTTAATTTTATTCTTATTTTTTGACTCATGATCTTGTGAGTTATTCTTTTATTAAATTATACTTTTTCAGTTTTTCCTTTTGATTTTGCAATTACATCAGCTGCAATATTTGCAGGAGCTTCAGCATAATGAGAAAATTCCATTGTTGAAGTTGCTCTTCCTGAAGTTAAAGTACGTAATTGAGTTACGTAACCAAACATTTCAGATAATGGAACTTTTGCTTTAATAACCTGTGCATTTCCTTTAGAGTCCATTCCTTCAATTTGACCTCTGCGACGGTTTAAATCTCCAACTACATCACCCATGTTTTGCTCTGGAGTTAAAACTTCTACTTTCATTATTGGCTCAAGTAAAATAGGGCGACATTTTGGTAAAGACTCTCTATAAGCAGTTTTTGCACAAATTTCAAATGATAATGAATCAGAGTCAACGTTATGGTAAGAACCATCTGTTAATACAACTTTCATTTTTTGAAGAGGGTAACCAGCTAAAACTCCATTTGTCATGGAAGCTTTGAACCCTTTTTCAACTGAAGGGATAAATTCACGAGGAATATTTCCACCAGTAATTTCATTTACGAATTGTAAATCTCCGCCTGTAAAATCTTCATCAACCGGACCAACTGTAAATTTAATATCAGCAAATTTACCACGACCACCAGTTTGTTTTTTATAAACTTCACGGTGTTCAACTGAAGAAGTGATAGCTTCTTTATAAGAAACCTGAGGAGCACCTTGATTTACTTCAACTTTAAATTCACGCTTTAAACGGTCTACAATAATTTCTAAGTGTAATTCACCCATACCAGAAATAATTGTTTGTCCACTATCTTCATCCGTTTTAACACGGAATGTAGGATCTTCTTCAGCTAATTTTCCAAGGCCAACTCCAAGGCGATCTAAATCTGCTTGAGTTTTAGGTTCGATAGCAATACCAATAACCGGCTCTGGGAAATTCATCGCTTCAAGAACGATTGGATTTTTTTCATCACACAAAGTGTCACCAGTACGAATGTCTTTAAAACCTACAGCTGCACCGATATCACCTGCCTCAATATACTCAATTGCATTTTGTTTATTAGCATGCATTTGGAAAATACGAGAAATACGCTCTTTATTTCCACTACGTGTATTTAAAACATAAGATCCAGCATCTAATCTCCCTGAGTAAGCACGGAAGAAACACAAACGACCAACAAATGGATCAGTTGCAATTTTAAATGCTAATGCAGTAAACGGATCTTTAACATCCGGTTTACGAATAACTTCTTGTTCTGTGTCAGGATTTGTTCCTTTGATGTTATCTTTATCTAAAGGGCTTGGCATTAATTCCATAACCAAGTCTAACATAGTTTGTACGCCTTTATTTTTGAAAGATGAACCACAAACCATAGGTACAATTTTATTAGCTAAGCAAGCTTTACGTAAAGCATCTAAAACTTCTCTTTCAGTAATTGTTTCTGGAGCTTCAAAAAATTTCTCCATGATTTTATCATCGAATTCAGAAACTGCTTCCAACATTTTTTCTCTCCACTCTGCAACTTCTTCTTTCATATCGTCAGGAATAGGAACTTCGGTAAAAGTCATACCTTTATCATGTTCATTCCAAACGATACCACGGTTATTGATTAAATCAACAACACCTTTAAAATTATCTTCAGAACCGATAGGTAATTGTAATGGCACAGCATTACCTCCTAAAATTTCTTTCACTTGTTTTACCACATTCAAGAAATCAGAACCTTGGCGATCCATTTTATTAACAAATCCAATACGAGATACCCCGTAACCATCTGCTAAACGCCAGTTTGTTTCAGATTGTGGCTCAACACCATCAACTGCTGAAAACAAGAAAACTAATCCGTCTAATACACGCAATGAACGATTAACTTCCACAGTAAAATCAACGTGACCCGGAGTATCGATAATATTTAACTTATATTTATTGTTACGATAATTCCAAAAACAAGTTGTTGCAGCAGATGTAATGGTAATACCTCTTTCCTGCTCTTGTGCCATCCAATCCATAGTAGCTGCACCTTCATGCACCTCACCAATTTTGTGATTTACTCCAGTGTAGTATAGAATACGCTCAGTAGTTGTAGTTTTACCAGCATCGATGTGGGCTGCAATCCCAATGTTTCTTGTATATTTTAAGTCGCTCATTGTAGTATTGAAATATCTTATTTAATTAAAAACGGAAATGTGAGAATGCTTTGTTAGCTTCAGCCATTTTATGTGTATCTTCTTTCTTTTTGAAAGCAGCACCTTCTTCTTTAGAAGCAGCAATGATTTCACCAGCTAATTTTTGAGCCATAGATTTCTCGTTACGTTTTCTAGAGTACAAAATCATCCATTTCATCCCCATTGCCACTTTTCTTTCAGGACGAATTTCTGTAGGAATTTGAAATGTTGCACCTCCAACACGACGAGATTTAACCTCAACTTGTGGTGTAATGTTAGCTAATCCTCTTTTAAAAACTTCTAAACCGTCTTCACTTGTTCTTTTAGCAACGATTTCAATTGCTTCATAAAATACGTTTGAAGCAACAGTTTTCTTGCCATCATACATTAAATTATTAACGAAACGTGTTACTAAAGTATCATTAAACTTCGGATCAGGAAGTAATAATCTTTTTTTTGCTCTCGATTTTCTCATCGTTTATTTCTTTAAAATATCAGTTAATTATTTCTTTTTAGCTGGAGCTGCTGCAGCACCCGCTTTAGGGCGTTTAGCACCGTATTTGGAACGACGTTGTTTTCTACCTTCAACACCTGCAGTATCTAAGGCGCCACGAACGATATGATAACGAACCCCTGGTAAGTCTTTAACACGACCACCACGAACCAAAACAATACTATGCTCTTGCAAGTTATGTCCTTCTCCTGGGATGTAAGCAATAATTTCTTGCTGGTTTGTTAATCTTACTTTTGCAACTTTTCTCATTGCTGAGTTAGGTTTTTTTGGTGTTGTTGTATACACTTTTGTACACACACCACGGCGCTGCGGACATGAAGTCAAAGCAACTGATTTACTTTTGTTTGGAGCTTTAAATCTCCCTTTTCTTACTAATTGCTGTATTGTTGGCATTTTATTCTTTTGTATTACCTGATTTTACAGTACTTTCACTAAAATTAACACTATACCCATTAATTTACGGGAGGGCAAAGGTAAGAAAATTTTTATAAACCAAACAAGTGTTAATAAATTATTTTCAAAATATTTTTAATAATAACCATTTTTTCTAGTTCTACTCAACAAAAAAAGCCACAAAAGTGGCCCTTAAAGTTACAAAATGATAGTACAATTAGTTATTTAACATTACCGGCATAACTAGCATTAATACATCCTCTGAAGGATTTTCGCGCTTACTTGGAGTAATAATTCCCGCTCTATTTGGGGCGCTCATTTCCAAATCAATTTCATCACTCTCTAAATTATTAAGCATATCTAATAAAAACTTCGAATTAAAACCAATTTCCATATCTTCACCAACATAACTACATGTTAATCGTTCATTTGCTGCATTTGAAAAATCAATATCTTCAGCGCTAATCAATAATGAACTTCCGGCAATTTTTAATCGAACTTGATGTGTAGCTTTGTTAGAGTATATACTAACGCGTTTTAAAGCGCCGGTTAATGAACTTCTATCAATCGTTAATTTATTAGGATTTACTTTTGGTATTACCGCCTCGTAATTTGGATATTTACCATCAATTAAACGACAAACTACCGTAGTTGTACCGAAGGTAAAAGACGCATTTGTTTTGTTGTACTCAACATTTACAGCATCCTCTACTCCTGCCATTAAATTCTTTAAAATATTTAACGGTTTTTTTGGTAAAATAAAAGATGCAGGATGTCCAGCTTTTGAATCTGTTCTTCTATATTTAACTAGTTTATGTGCATCAGTAGCAACAAATAAGGTTTCGCTTTCAGAAAATTGACAAAAAACACCATTCATTACAGGTCTTAAATCATCATTACCAGTTGCAAATAATGTTTTATTTATTGCAGATGCTACAACATCTGTTTTTATAACAATTGACGAAGATGCCTCGATTTTTGGAACTCTTGGGTATTCTTCCCCATTATGTCCGGTTAATTTGTATTCACCATTATCGGTGATAATTTTAATTCCATAAACCTTTGTATCAATACTAAAAGTTAATGGTTGCTCAGGAAAATTACTTAATGTATCGATTAATGGACGAGCCGGAATAGCGATACTTCCTGCATCTTTTGATTCTACTTTTAAGGAAGTTGTTACTGTTGTTTCCATATCAGAGGCATGAACAACCAATTGTCCGGGAACAATTTCAAAAAGGAAGTTATCTAAAATAGGAATGGTATTGTTTGAACTTAAAACCCCGCTGATAGATTTAAGTTGTTTTAATAAAGACGATGTTGATACGATAAAGTTCATGAATAATTTTTTTAATAAGACAACAAATTTAACCTTTCAAAACTGAGAAAGTGATGATTAAAAGTTTAGTTTTTAAACTATTTTTTAACAAGTTTGAGGTTGTTAAAGTATGCTCGGGATTGAATTAATTTTCCGAACATTAAGTATTGCACAAGTGCAAAATCCTGATCGTTATTAAATAACATATAAGCATGATTTGGATCCTTTAAAAGTTTAACCCCTAAAGTTGCATCAATTGCATCTTCACTAGCTTTTTTACTAAACAATTTCATTTTTTGTTCTTGCCCATTTTTTAATTTTATGGTAATTGTTGTAAAAGGTATTGATCTTTTCACTGAATCAATCTCCCTGTTTGATTGCCCGGTTAAAAATTTATCTACTTCCAGAAACGTGCAATATGCTAGATATTGCTTTATTGCAAAAGTATCAGGCTGTTGAATGGTTGTATTTTTTAAATCGGTGAGCTTAAATTTATTTTTATCCAACACATGAATAATGAAAGATGAATCAGGTATGCCGGTGTAATCAACTGAAACGGTTGCAATTTCGGGCGGAGTGGTTCTTAAAACGGCAGGATCTTTCCAATCATTTAATTCAGTAAAAAAACGAGAGTTTAAAAACCCTTCGAATCCCGGAATATAATTCACGTAAGTTTGCTCATACTTTTCATCGTTTTCTGGATTAGCTAACACCATGTAAGTTCCAGTATAATCAGGCGTTGTAGCACCCATGTACCAAATTTTAACGCGTTCATCGCCTGCATAAAATTCAACTTTTTTACCAACCGTTGCGATTGATTGAATAATTGTTTTTTTAAGATTTTCGCTAGCAGGATATTTAATAGCAATTTGTTTTAAAGTGTATAGCAACAATTGCAGGTTATTTTTCCTCACCGGATATTTTCCGTTTAGTAACCATGTGCCTTTATCTTTTCTTTCTAATAAGGCAGTTTTTCCATTTTTCTCTGCAATAAATATTTTGGTAATAGTTGCAGTATCTTTAAAAGCAAATGCACCGGAATCATCCTCCAATGTTGATTTTTTGCTTTTTTTCACCAAAATAAAAACGGTTAATCCCACTAACAAAAGCAGCAATGAATAAAATAATACTCGTTTTTTCATTTAATAGTTTTTGGTGTATTTTCTTTTGCGATACTGAATTAAAACAATACCAAGCACAATCACTGAAGCAATTGGAACTGCGACATTGATTAATTTCCATTTGGAAGATTCGTTTTTGATTTTCTTGCGATCCAAGGTTCTTAATTGTACATCTCTCGCGCGCAGACTTAAAAAATCGGCGCCATCACATAAATAATTCATGCAATTCAAAATGAACGTTTTGTTGGCAAACGTTTTTTTCATGTACTTATCGTAACCCAACGGAAACGGACTCATAGTAGCAAACTGAATTTCATTTTTAATCACATCGCCATCAGAAATTACTATTACTGATGTGGGCTGACTTTTACCCGCAAAAGCAATTGCACTGTCTTTTGAAATGCTAATTGGAATTCGGTACTCATACAACGATTTAAAAGTTCCTTCAAGCATGACAGCCAATGGTTGCGGGCCTTTTTTAAAGAGTTCATCTTTTGGCTTCATCATGGCCATTGCCAAACTCACACGCGCAGGTGTATTTTGTATACGTGTATTTTTTGAGGTATTCAAAAGAATTGTCTTTCTTACATTTTTGGCAGAAATGGTATCAATGCTGCTCGCAAATTCAAATTTGATTAAATCAAGATTTTTTACAATAGGATGATCCAACGTTGGCAAAGCCAAAGGATTGTAATACCAAGGGGCCATCTGAAAATCAGGTGCGCCTTTAAATCCACGATTGATTGGAATGGATGTACAAGTGTAATCATTCAATAAATTATTATTGATACGAACACCATAGGTAAATAACAGATCGTCCAGGTTTTTTGAAATGGCCAAACCCAGTGTAAATCCTTTAAGTTTCAAGGAATCCATATTGGTGTACACATTATCAATGCAAAACAATGCGCGTCCACCCTTCATGATAAACTGATCCAGAATAAATTTATCTTTTTCATCCCAGGCACTGTCGGGTTGTGCAATAATAAGGGCTTTGTAGGGCTTCAATGCTTTCAATTGGTAATTAATGGCAATGTAATCAATATCATAATATTCGCTTAAAGCAGAATAAATATCGGCTGTTTGCAAAGTATCCAACTCACCGTGCCCCTGAATGAACGCAATTTTTGGTTTTACGTTCCTCTGTAATTTTCGTATAGCATTCGTCAATTCATATTCCAATGCTGAAACAGAATTATTTACACACACATCCGGAGGGACACCAACTTGTTGTTTAAAAATTTGCCAAGTAGTTTCTCTTCCATTAAAACTAACAATAGCGCCAGGAAAAATAATCTGTGATTTGTTTCCACTTTCGCTTTTCATATTCAGCTCTGTTGGCACTATGCCTTTTTGGTACAATTCGCGCTGAATATTTTCAAGTTCGTTTTTGTTTTTTTCATCGTAAATATTGATGAATTCATAATTAAAATCGCCTTTTGTATATGCCCTGAATTCATCCAGAATTTCTTTGGTTTCGTTTTGCAAGCGCGTGAACGCAGGATTAAAATCTCCTTCCAGATAAACTTTTATATAAACACTTCCGTCTAAATCCTTTAATAAATCAAGTGTTTTACGATTTAATGTATAGCGTTTTTCAGATGTTAAATCAAATCGACTAAAAAAGAAAGTTCCGATAAAATTAATCATCACCACTGCTGAAAGCACCAGGATTAAACTAACTATATCTTTTCTTTTTTGTTTAGAAGCCATTACCACTTTCTTTTTTCGAGTACAAATTTGGTGAGAAAAACAAAAACGGTTATTAAACTAATGAAGTAGATTAAATCTCGTGTATCAATTACTCCGCGGCTCATAGAAAGGTAATGATCATTGATTCCAAGTTTAATGATGACTGCATCTAGCTTTCCGAATAATCCTGCATTACCTAAAAAATCAAAACCAAAATAACAGAGGTAACACATGGTCATTGCCAGTATAAATGAAATCACTTGGTTATCTGAAACCGAAGAAGCAAAAATACCCACGGCAACAAAGCCTGCACCTAAAAATGCCAATCCAAAATACGAACCCCACATACCACCGGTATCCACATTTCCTTTCGGAAACCCAAGTTGATGAACCGAATAATAATAAAGCAAAGTAGGAAGCAAACTAATTAAAACCAACACCACACCAGCAAAATACTTTGATAGGATAATCTGCAAATCGGAAATTGGTCGAGTAAAAAGTAACTCAATAGTTCCTGATTTTTTCTCTTCTGAAAAACTACGCATAGTAATGGCAGGAATTAAAAACAAATAAACCCATGGCGCAATCGCAAATAAAGGGTCAATGGATGCAAAGCCGTTTTCAAGAATATTCATTCCTGTTGTTTCTGTTCCAATCACCCACAAAAATAATCCAATGAGAGTAAGAAAAACCACAATGGCAACATAGCCAACCAACGAGGTTAAAAAGTTTCGTATTTCTTTAATGAATAATGAATACATAATCCAAGGGAACAAAAATAACAATTTTACTACTGTAATAACACCTTGATTTTAGTGCTTATTTTTAAGTTCCTGCAGAATTTCCTCCAATCGTTGAAGATCTTTAATCAATACATCACGTGCTTTTGATCCTTCAAACGGGCCAATAATTCCTGCAGCTTCCAATTGATCTACTATGCGTCCAGCCCTGTTGTATCCCAATTTTAATTTGCGTTGTAATAATGAAGCTGAGCCTTGTTGATGTTGCACTATAATTCGTGCGGCATCATCAAACATTTTATCTCTTTCAGACAAGTCGATATCTTCCTTCCCTGAATCACCATCCTCACCAACATATTCAGGTAACATAAACGCGCTTGCATAACCACGCTGCGTGCCTATAAAATCAGTTATTTTCTCTACCTCAGGTGTATCAACAAATGCACATTGAATACGAATTAAGTCATTACCGGTTGAGAGCAACATATCTCCTCTTCCTATTAATTGTTCTGCCCCACCTGCATCTAAAATTGTTCTAGAATCAATTTTAGAAGTTACCCTAAATGCAATTCGCGCCGGGAAATTAGCTTTAATAGTTCCAGTTATAATATTAACAGAAGGACGTTGAGTTGCAATTATCAAATGAATACCTACAGCTCTTGCTAATTGTGCCAATCGGGCAATCGGTGTTTCTACCTCTTTACCGGCAGTCATAATTAAATCAGCAAATTCATCTACAACTAAAACAATATATGGTAGATATTTATGCCCTTCATTTGGATTTAATTTACGCGAAATAAATTTTGCGTTATACTCTTTTATATTTCTTACCTGCGCATCCTGAAGCAAGGCATAACGGTTATCCATTTCAATACACAAAGAATTTAAGGTATGAATTACTTTAGTATTGTCTGTAATAATTGCATCCTCAGAGTTAGGTAGCTTGGCTAAAAAATGGCGTTCAATTTTATTGAATAATGTTAATTCTACTTTTTTTGGATCGACCAACACAAACTTAATTTGAGCAGGATGTTTTTTGTATAGCAATGATACCAATACTGCATTTAAACCAACTGATTTACCTTGTCCGGTTGCACCTGCCATAAGCAAGTGAGGCATTTTAGCCAAATCAGCAATAAATGTTTCATTACTAATTGTTTTACCTAAAGCAATTGGTAAATCAAAAGTAGAATGCTGAAATTTTTCAGATGCTAAAATATTGCGCATAGGAACCATTTCGGGGGTTTGATTAGGAACTTCAATACCAATAGTTCCCTTACCTGGAATTGGAGCAATAATACGGATACCAAGAGCTGCTAAACTCAGCGCAATATCATCTTCCAGATTTTTAATTTTTGAAATTCGAACACCCGCAGCCGGTACAATCTCGTAAAGAGTAACAGTTGGACCAACAGTTGCTTTAATGGTTGAAATTTCAATACCATAATTTTTTAAGGTATCAATAATTCTGTTTTTGTTTCCGTTTAATTCTTCCTGATTAATGCGAGTTTCAACATTTCCAAAGTTTTGTAGTAAATCAAGTGTTGGAAATTGATAAGAGCCTAAATCTAATGTTGGATCAAACTCTCCAAATTTTTCAACCAACTGCTGTGCTTTCTCTTCCGGCTCAGGTTCTTCAATTATCTCTTCTTTTACAGGAGCTTCAACTACAAAATCAATTTCAGCAGACTTTTGAATATCATTTAAAGCATTTTCAATTACTAATTCAATCTCCTCGCCTGCTTCAGAAGTTTTTTTTTCTTGTTTTAAGTGATCATCAGGAGTTTCTTTCAATTGTAAATCCAGCAATTCTGCCTCCTCTTCAGGAGTTAGTTCAGGCTCATCAGGCACTACAAATTTAAATTGATTACCAGCTGAAACTTGTACGTTATTTTCTTTCACTTGTATTTGCTCTTCCTCTTTTATTTCAGGAGATGCCTCAGATACAGCATCCTTTTTAGCTCTTTCGAAACTAAAATTAAACGCAATAATCAAGTATCCTAAAAAAGCAACTGCTAAAAAAGCTATAGTTCCTGCTGCACCGATTACCGATTGAAATTTTAAATTAAGCACATAGCCAAAACCACCTCCAAAAAACAATAATTG
>CAZTCG010000034.1:0-10401 GCA_964612005.1 uncultured Flavobacteriaceae bacterium
GAAAATGTGCGCGACTGGCTATTTGTAGAGGATCATGCGCGCGCTATTGATGTTATTTTCCATAATGCAAAAGAAGGAAGTACTTACAATATTGGTGGACATAATGAATGGAAAAACATTGATGTTATTCGATTATTATGCAGAATAATGGACGGCAAATTAAATCGTTCGAAAGGTACTAACGAAAAACTAATCACTTTTGTTACCGACAGAGCCGGACACGATTTACGTTATGCTATTGATAGTACCAAACTTCAAAACGATCTTGGTTGGAAACCAAGTTTACAGTTTGAAGAAGGTTTGGAAAAAACAGTTGATTGGTATTTATCAAACGAGGAATGGCTGCAACAAGTTACTTCAGGAGACTATAAAAAATATTACGAGGTTCAATATACAAGATAAACAGTTTTTTGCTTTATAGATTTAAATCTTTAATCAATAAGTTAGTTTTACTTTGTTTCATGTTTTCCTCAAATTCAATAAGTAAATCATCCGAAGTTTTAATGTAATCTAGGTGATTTGTGTGCATTTCATTTACTCCTTTCTTTTCAATTGACTCGATAACGTAACATACACTCAGTTGCTGTTCACTCATACCTGGTTGATAACGAACTATCTCTTCTTTATCAAAACGTACCGGATTAAAAATTCCTGTTTCTATAAAATCTTCCACAATTGGTTTAACCAATCGAACCGGTAAATCCAGTTCGTGAGCAATTTCATCTAAAGTCATTGCTTTTTTGCCTTCAGTAAAGTTTTTTACAACCCTTGAAGCCGTTAATATAGCCACCATTTTTTTGTACCGATGACTTACATTTAAAATTTCTGACTTTAATTCAAACTGATCAATATGTTGATACGCATAAGCCAATTCAGCTCCAAATAAAACTACATACCAGCTGTATTGAACCCAAATTAAAAACAAAGGTAAAGCTGCAAAACTTCCATAAATTGCATTGTATCTGGCTACACCAACCTGAAAATTGATATAAGTAAATTCTAATAACTCAAAAAATATGGCTGCTACAATTGCAGCAATAAATGCAGGTTTTACCTGTACTTTTGTGTTTGGAAGAACAACATAAAGAAAAGTAAATAGTCCTGTAATTAGTAATAAAGAAAATAATCGTAAAATAATTCCTGCAATTGGTTCAATTGGTTGAAGCCAACTGGTTGATGAAATAATGGCATCCAATTGAGAACGAATAATTACTGTAATACTTCCTGAAATTATAATGAATATAGGAGCAATTAAAAGAATAGAAAAGTAATCGGTAAATTTTCGAACATAGGATCTTGGGATTTTAACTTCCCAAATGTCGTTGAATGAATCTTCAATGTTGCCCAATAATTTCATTACCGACCAAAGCAATAAAATCACACCAACTCCTGCAATAACACCTCCTTTAGCATTATTCAACATCACATTGGCATAATCAAATATCTGGATAAGTACATCTTTTTGCTGACTAAAATCACGTAATAAATTTTGTTGTAACGTTTCCTGAAATCCAAATCCTTTCGCAATTGCAAAGGCAAGTGCAATTACCGGAACAATTGAAAACAATAAGAAGTAAGTAAGCGCAGATGCCTTAATTAAACAATGATCTTCTTTAAAACGTTTAACTGAAAGCGAAAAAACCCGTATTTGTTTTACAAGAAATCCTTGTTTTTTGTCGAGTTTATTTAATCTTACTTTCCATAATTGATGTTTAATTAAATGGGTGTAAGATTTAATTTTTTCAATCAAACCTGGCATTTAGTTTTTTTTACAAAGTTAAACGAATTTAACAAACACATTTATATATAACTTAATGAACTAAAATTACATTAATGGCTTTACTCAAAAATTTACTTCATACCATGAGTAGAAAAGAACTTGTTTTAAAAAGTCCTGTTCAAACTTTTGGCAATCAATCAACTTTTTATGATTTAACAGCTAATACAATTTCTGGCAAAAAAATATTTTTCAATGAATTTAATGGCAAAAAAGTATTCATTGTAAATACTGCATCAAAATGTGGATTTACACCTCAATTAAAAGAATTGGAACAATTATATAAAACATACCAGGAAAAATTAATAGTATTAGGATTTCCTTGTAATGATTTTTTATTTCAGGACCCAAAATCAAATCAGGAAATTGAGGAATTTTGTACCATTAATTACGGTGTCAGTTTTTTATTATTTGAAAAAATTACATTGAGTAAAAATAATTGTTCACCAGTATTTGAATGGCTTTGTTCCAAACAATTAAATGGATGGAATACCCAATTTCCAACTTGGAATTTTTGTAAGTATTTGGTAAACGAAAATGGACAACTTATTTTGTATGCCAACTCTATGGTTAAACCTATGGATGAACGAATTGTTTCAGAAATAAACGCTTAGTTTTATCAAGTATTTTAAAAAAAATAATACGCTAAAAATTAAAAATATAAATTGTTTCTTCATCAAGATTTTATGGTTAATTTAGTTGATGATGAAAAAATCATTAATTATACTTTTTTCAATTGTTTTATTGTCTTGTAAAAAAGATAATGTGGTACCTGAAAAGGTAGATTTAGGGTATGATTATTTTTCTTTAAAAATTGGTCAGTCACTTATTTACGATGTAGATTCAATTGCTTATTTACAACCAAGTGGCGATACTATAATTGAAAAATTCAGAATAAAGGAAAGTATTGAAGCTGTTTTTAAAGACAATCAAAACAGAGATACTTACAAATTAGTTCGTTACAAAAAAAAGTATCAAGTTGGTATTTCTTATGATCAAATGAATTGGGTATTGCAGGATGTGTGGTCGGTAAATCTAACTTCCACAACAGCTGAGGTTAATGAAGAAAATCGACGTTTTATAAAACTTATTTTTCCTATTGAAAAAAATTCAACGTGGAACGGTAATGCCCAAAATAATTTAGGAGAATGGATTTATAAATATACCGAAGTACATCAGCCATTAACCTTAAATGGATTACGATACGATAGCGCTTTAACGGTTACACAAAAGAAAGAAAGTACAGCTATTTATTATAAAAACTACACCGAACAATATGCAAAAGGTGTTGGCATGATTTACAAAGAAGTTTCTGATTATTCGTTTAAAGTAGTAAATGGAATTCTGTTTCCGGGAAAGATTTCTGAAGGTGTTATTTATAAAATGAAGCTTGTTGAACATCAGTAATGATTAAATTGATTGTAAATAACATTTCATCTTTCAAACGAATAGGTTTATTGTTTTTTGTTTGCATTTGCTATAGCGGCAACATTATTTCACAAACCGATGATAAATTTTATATACAGTTTACGGATAAAAATAATTCACCTTTTTCCATTCAACAACCACTACAATTTTTATCTCAAAAATCAATAGACAGAAGAACTAAGCAGTCAATTGCTATTAATGAAAGCGATTTACCCGTAAATGCAAATTATTTGGCAAAAATAAAACAATTGGGGGCAACTGTTCTCTATTCGTTAAAATGGATGAATGGTGCAGTAATTCAAACAAGCAGTACACAAATTCTGGATTCTGTTTTAAATCAATCATTTGTGAGTTCTGGGAAAACTGTCAACCGAATTCGGCCTTTAAAAAAGTTGGAAGAAACTATCGAGCCAATTTCATCCGAAAAACAAAGTACTAACACTTTGCCTTATGGAAATTCTCTCAATCAGATTGAAATGCTGAATGGTGTTTGCCTTCATGAAAAAGGATTTACCGGCTCAGCAATTACCATTGCGGTTTTTGATGCAGGTTTTGCAAAAAGTAATCTGCATACAGCATTTGATTCACTTCGAAGTAATAATCGTTTATTAGGAACAAAAGATTTTACTTTTTTAAATCCGATTGATGTTTTTGACCCAAGCACATCAGGCCACGGAACTGCAGTTTTAGGAACCATGGCTGGTTATTCGCCTGGAAATTTAGTGGGTACAGCTCCTTCTGCTAACTATTGGTTAATCAGAAGCGAATATGCACCTAATGAATTTGTAATTGAAGAATACAATTGGGCTGCATCCGCTGAGTTTGCTGATAGTGTGGGAGCAGACATCATCAATTCGTCTTTGGGCTATTCTACATTTGATGATCAAACACAAAACCATTCGATGCAAGATTTAAATGGAAAAACTTCTGTTTGCAGCAAAGCGGCACATAATTGTGCTCGTAAAGGAATGATTGTGTGCTCAAGTGCAGGGAATAGCGGTGGAAGCTCCTGGCCAAAAATCGGATTTCCTGCTGATGCAGATAGTATTATTACTGTTGGTGCAGTAGATGCCAATCAAAGTATTGTCGGTTTTAGTTCTGTTGGACCAACTTCAGATGGAAGAATAAAACCGGATGTGATGGCACAAGGTTTTGCTTCAGTTGTTGCAAATAGCAATGGAGCAATTGGCACAAGCAGCGGTACTTCGTTTTCTTCGCCTATTTTAGCCGGTATGGTGGCATGTTTGTGGCAATCTAATCCAACAAAAAAGAATATGGAAATAATTGATGCTATACGAAAATCAGGAAATATGGCAGATTCACCAAACAATCAATATGGATATGGTATCCCTGATTTTTGCAAGGCAGATCAACTGCTTAAAGGAATGGTTGAAATTAATTTAGGAAATGAAATTGTATTTTATTCTTCTAATCCTTTCAGTGAAAAATGTGTTATTTATTTTCCAAACGAAATTAAAAATGCCTACCTGGAAATAATAGATGTAAACGGAAAATTACTTTTTAATGAAACTATTAATCAATTACAGAATTTAAATTACTTAAAGGAAATTAATATGATTAATGAAAGTGATGGTATTTATGTTTTAAAAATTTATCAGGATCAATCAAAATCAGACCTGTTATTTTCAAAGAAAATTGTAAAAATAAATTAATGGAAATCCGATCAAAATCTGCCGTCAATAAAATTATCATCGTAGCCGCATTGGGTTATTTTGTTGATATCTACGACTTGTTGTTGTTTGGTGTAGAACGTACAGAAAGTTTGCGTGAAATACTCAAAATGCAATTTCCTTTGTTGCCAGAATCTGCCCGCGAACTACTTAATCCGGTTTATGGAAAAATGCTTCTAAACTGGCAGATGGCCGGTATGCTCGTAGGTGGTATTTTTTGGGGCATACTAGGCGATAAGAAAGGGCGTTTATCTGTTTTGTTTGGCTCCATTATTACCTATTCCATTGCCAATATTTTTAATGGAATGATTAATTCTACCGATTGGTACATTGTATTGCGGTTTATATCCGGTTTTGGATTAGCTGGAGAGTTAGGCGCAGGCATTACGCTGGTAAGTGAAAGCATGTCGAAGGAAAAGCGAGGTTACGGTGCCACCATTGTTGCTACTGTTGGTGTGTTTGGCGCTGTGGTAGCAGGTTTTATGGGTGATGTGATTACCAATTGGCGTTATTCGTTTTACCTGGGTGGAGCAATGGGACTAGCATTACTGTTTTTACGAATAGGTGTTATGGAGTCAGGAATGTTTGATCACTTGAAAAAAGAAGAAAAAGTAAAACGTGGAAATTTATTGTTATTGTTTTCAAATGCACGAAACATTAAAAAATACATGTGTATCATTTTAGTTACAGTTCCGGTTTGGTATGTGATGGGAACATTAGTTCTTTTTTCACCTGAATATGCTGTTTTGTTGGGCTTACCTGCAAAATCAGTTTCGGCAGGTAAAGCCATCATGTTTGCTTATGCAGGTATTACATTAGGCGATGTGGTTTCCGGATTAATTAGCCAATGGATGAAATCACGAAAAAAATCGCTGGGCATATTTTTAAGTTTAACGGTTGTAGGAGTTATTGCCTATTTTACATTTGGTGGAACTTCAGTTTCTGTGTTTTATTCCATCATTGCATTTATTGGATTTGCAACCGGTTACTGGGCAGTTTTTATAAGCGCTGCTTCTGAATTGTTTGGAACAAACATACGTGCCACTGCAGCAACAACAGCTCCTAACTTTGTGAGAGGTTCTACGATTTTAATTTCATTGCTGCTTGATGTATTATTGGTTGCATTTTCAAAAGATAAATTATTGGCAACACAAATTACCGGAGCAATAGTTATTTCCCTTGGGTTTGTAGCCTTATATTTTTTAGAGGAAACTTTTGGCAAAGAATTAAATTACATTGAAAATGAATAAACCTACTGTTGTTATTGGTGCATCCAATAATCCCGAGCGATATGCTTTTAAAGCAACTCAATTATTAAGTGAACATGGACATACAGTTTACCCTGTCGGTTTAAGGGAAGGAAAAATAAATGATATTGATATCATCACTCAAAAAAAAGTTTTTGATAATATAGATACGGTTACAATGTATGTTGGTCCAGCTAACCAACCAGCTTGGTATGATTATATCTTATCATTAAAACCTAAACGAATTATTTTTAATCCCGGAACTGAAAATCCTGAACTAGTAAAATTAGCAAGTGCCAAAAATATAGAGTGCACCGAGGCCTGCACATTGGTATTGCTTTCAATCAATAATTATTAGTAGTTCTGTTTTTGTAATATTTTTTCTTTTTTACGTATTTATTCTTTAAGTACTATGCGAAACTTCATCATCTATAAATCATCTGCAGGATCTGGAAAAACCTTTACTCTGGTTAAGGATTATCTTAAAATTGCCTTGAGCGAAAACGAAAATCCACCACAAAAATACAAATCCATTTTAGCCATCACCTTTACCAATAAAGCTGCTGCTGAAATGAAGGAACGAATTTTGGCAGCATTAAAAGATTTATCTGTTATTCCATTTTCATCAAAAGTAGAAACGCTAGCTGGTTTACTAATGAATGAGTTATCTATTGATGAATTAATATTAAGCAAAAGAGCAAAATCCTTATTTAGTCACATCATTCATCACTACGGTAATTTCAGTATCAATACTATTGATAGTTTTACGCATAGCATCATTCGCAGTTTTGCTTTTGATATGAATTTGCCGGTTAATTTCAGTATAGAAATGAATGAAAAAGAAATTATTAATAAATGTATTGATAAATTAATTTCATCCATTGGGCAACAACCCGAGCTTACCAATTTAATGTTGGAGTTTTCTAAATCGCAAAGCGAGGAACAAAAAAGCTGGCAGGTAGATCAGAAAATTAAAGAATTTGTAAGCGATACCTTAAAAAATCCGGCTGCTCAAAAACTTAATCTGCTTAAAGATTTTACCATCAATGATTTTATGGAAATACGAAAAGAGTTGATGGATCTTAAATTGAATTTTGAGAATCAACTAATTTCAATTGCTGATGAGTTTTATCGGTTAATTGAAAATCATGGTATTCAAAAAGAGGATTTTGCAAATGGTAGTAAAGGCTTACCTTCTTATTTCAGAAAATTAAAGGAAAAAGAAATTACCGATAATCCAAAATCTGCCAATGTTATAAAAACAATTGAAGAAGATAAATGGACTGCTGCTAAAACCAGTAAACAAACAACCGCATTAATTTTAAGTGTTTCAGATGACATTAAAAAAATATTTTATAAGGCTGATGAGTTATTCGAAAATCATCATTCGGACTATTTAATTGCTGAAAATATTTTAAAAAATCTTTATTCCTTAAGTTTAATTAATGAGGTTAAAAAAATTATTGAGGATTTTAAAAAAGATGAAAATATATTGTTTATCAGCGAGTTCAATGAAAAGATTTCCAATGTTGTTATAAATGAGCCGGTGCCATTCATATATGAAAAAATAGGGGAGAGGTACAACCATTTTTTAGTGGATGAATTTCAGGATACTTCCAACCTGCAATGGCAAAATTTATTACCATTAATTGATAATTCATTATCCGAAGGAAATTATAATTTGGTAGTCGGTGATGGAAAGCAATCTATTTACAGGTGGCGTGGCGGCGAGGCAGATCAGTTTCAGGCATTACCTAAATTACCAACAATAAGTAATACTCCATTAAAAACTAATTGGGAAAAAACACTTACTAATAGTGCTTCGATTAAAAATTTGGATAATAATTTCAGAAGTTGTGTAAATATCGTTGAGTTCAATAATCGATTTTTTACCTGGATAAGAGAAAATCTTTTAGGGGCAAATCAACAAGAGATTTATAATGAAATTGTTCAGCAACCACTTGAGAAAAACAAAGGTGGATTGATTACTATTGATTTAATAACTGAAAAAATTGAACACCATTCGCCATATGATAAAACCTTAAAATACATACAGGATAGCCTGGCAAACAATTACAACTATGCTGATATTGCTGTTTTAGTTCGTAATAACGAGCACGGAAACGATATTGCCACCTATTTAAATGAACAAAATATACCTGTTGTTTCATCAGAAGCATTGTTGCTTCAGAATTGCGAAGAAGTTAATTTCATTACGGATGTTTTAAACTTACTAGCAGATGTAAATCCTTTAATTCATGCTTCGTCCATCATTATGTATTTATGCAAGAATTCTATTATCAGCACACATACTATTGATGAAGCTTTATTAAAAGTAAATCGTTCATTCTCTCCGGAAAAAGAATTAAGAGAGTTGCTGAAACAAAACGATATTCAATTTGCTGTTAAGAAACTATTATTAATGCCACTTCTTGAATGTTGTGTGGAAATAAACTCGCTATTTAAAATTAATAAAAACAAAAATTATATTCAGTTTTTTTTAGATGAGGTAATTGCTTACACCAATCAAAACTCTAATAGTTTATCAGCATTTTTAGAACATTGGGAACAGAAAAAAGAAAAATCGGCATTAAAAATTCCGGAAGATATTAATGCGGTAAAAGTAATGTCGATACACAAATCGAAAGGGCTCGAATTTCCGGTGGTGATTTTGCCTTTTTGTAATTGGAAATTGTACCGATCTCAAAATTTATGGATTGAAGATGAGCAGGCCAAGCTGCCAATAATGATTTTGGGAATGAATAAAAGTTTAAATACAACAGGTTATTCGGCAGAATATATAGCCGAAAAAGAACGACAGTTGTTAGATAATATCAATATTTTATATGTTGGCTTAACGCGTGCCTCTCATCACATGCACATCATCTCTGAGCAGTATAAAAAATTTATAGATGAAACATTTACTATAATTTCCATGTTCGAGAAACATAACTACCATGATGAAGAATTTGGAAAATCATTAGTAATAGGCGAACCACTTTTAAATAAAAGCAAATCATCAAAGCCGGCAAGCTTTGATTTTGAATTAAATTTAGGGAACTGGGACAGGGCAATTGAAATTAAAAAATCAGGAGATTTTTTTCAAAGCACCGAAACAAAAGAAAAAATTGAAAGTGGAATTTTGATACATCAACTGCTTTCAAAAATTAATACAATGGATGATTTGTCATCTGTCATTCAAAATGCAGTTCTTGAAGGATTATTGAAACAAGCAGATGCTGTCGGCATTCAATCTCAAATAGAACAATTGATTTCGCATCCAGAGGTGAGAAAGTTTTTTAGTAAAAATCAGTTGATTTATAATGAAACTGAATTACTTACTTCAACAGGAAAAGTATTGAGACCAGATAGGATTATTATAAAAGATGAGAATATTGAAATCATTGATTTTAAAACCGGAAAAAAATCGGATGATCACGAAAAACAATTGGAAGAGTATGCTTTATCCATGGCAGAACTAGGCTACCAAAAAATTAATAAACATGTAGTTTATCTCAATCCTATAGAGGTAGTAAAATTCTAATTTGTTTATTTTCGGTGATTTCCTAACTAAAAATTTACATCTAATATTTCACAATTTTATTTGTTTTAATAATTGTTTCGCCATTTGGTAAAACAACTTCTGATGTAATAAAATAAATACCCGGATTAAACTGATTAATCTTCATTTTAATTTCCAAATCTTTACTCTTTACCGAATATAAAACCCTACCTAATTCATCACGTAGCTCACATTTTTTTTCTAGCAAGTTGAATGAGTTAAAAGCAATTGTAATTTCATCACTTGTAGGGTTTGGAAAAATAGTGATTGTAGTATAAACATCCGGATTGTATTCAATACCAATTTCTGAATTTGTGCCATTATAAAAGTGCAAGCCTCCTGAGTAATTCCCTGTAATCAAATCAACTAACCCATCAGCATTAAAATCGGCAATACAAGGCGCAAGTTGTTCGCCGGGAGTAATACCATTATAAGTACTGTCAATTAAGGTAAACGGCCCGTTGAGGTTCCCATCTATATTCCCATAACAATATAAATAACCTCTATCTGAACCCACAAATAAACGACTGGTATTATTGATTCGAATAAGTTGTGGTGTGGCATGCGCTTCATAATAACCAGGACGGTTTACGCGTACATTTCCAAAATTGCTTTGCACACTTGTAAATGCAGGCGAGGTTGAAGTGCCGCTATTTTGAAGGTAATTGATTGTGCCATCGTATTCGCCAATTAATA
>CAZTCG010000035.1:0-10233 GCA_964612005.1 uncultured Flavobacteriaceae bacterium
CATTTGCTCGTATCCATGAAACCAACTTGAAAAAGCAAGGTATGTTGGCATTAACATTTGCTAACCCTGCCGACTACGATAAAATTCAAGAAGATGACACCATTGATGTGTTTGGCTTAACCAACTTTACTCCAGGAGTTCAGTTAACGGTTGTGTTAACTCACAAAGATGGAACGAGCGAGGAATTTAAAGTAAATCACAGCTACAATGCTCAACAAATTGAGTGGTTTAAAGCTGGTGGTGCCTTAAATATTATTCGTGCTTCGGTGAACTAATTAATAAAGGTTTATAATTAAAAAAGCAGCTTAGGCTGCTTTTTTAGTTTTGACTAAAATCGTTATCAATCTTAATAAGTTAAGCCTATAACAATACCATAACTTGAATAGATGGTACTCATAGAATTTTGACTAAAACCAAAAAATTTAGAAAAAGCTGAAGGATTTTGAAAATCAGCAAATTGTTGCGAATAACCACCTCCTTGTGATGTAATCAATCCTACCGCAATATTATTTTTCTTATGCTGAAAACCTATTCCAATTGAATAATGGAAAATATTAAAATCCTCTTGATTTAATGAGTAATTAACTAACGACATATTATCCCAATATTCTTTTCTTGAATTAAAATCAGTCGCAAAACCCATTAACAATTCTGTCTTTCCTTTTATTCGTCGTTCCCAACCAATCGCAAAATTAAATACACCTTTTTTTGCCTCTTCAAACGATCTTATATCTTGGGCATTTAAAACTACATCCCCAGAATTGGCTTCGGGTAAATTACTCGGAATTAAAATCGTTGTATACTTATCTATTGGTGAAAAATATTCACCCGTAAGATGAAGTTTTGACCGTTTCATTTTTCTTGAATAACCAACTGAAAAAGACAAGGGATATTTATACTGAGTTTTAAGATTTGATCTTTTTAAATAAACATCTCTGGGTTGAACTATATTGTTTGGGTCATTAATATAAACAGAGTACTCCAATTGACTTTTACCAAAAACTGAAACCGATGGTAATGTTACTGCAATACCTAAATTATTTTTCTCACCTTGGTAAACCAATCCTAACTTATTTATTAAGCCAATTGTATTACTTGAAATAGAAATGGAGGAGTCGGATTTAGAAACAGGTTGATAAAACTGATATAAACCAATACTTGAAGTCTTCATTTCCATAAAATATCTTGAAAATCGGTAACTAATAAATGATGCAAAGCCAAACCCGATTTTTTCACTTAATTGTATACTCATTGAAATACCTGCCCAATCATCTAATACACGTTTTCTGTAATTATAACTGGCTACATACAACGAATTATTAGAGTAAAACAAAAGAGTGTCATTATAAATTTTATTGAAAGATAAATTCTGGTTAAACTGAACATCTGTTCTACTTAATAAAATAAATTTTTTTATTTCCGCTTACAATTTGTGGTGAAAAATTAAAATTTGATGTTTTTAAATCCAAATCTTCTCCTAATGCATCTTGTCTATTTAAAAATTCCGCATTATATAAATTGGCAGATAATGCAATGTTTCCTGAATCTTTGAAACATAGAGTTGCAGGATTGTAAAAAATTGCACCATTATCAAAATAGGTTGCAACTGCTGCTCCGCACAGTAAGCTGGATTTTGCACCATACTGATGATGCCAATAATTATTTTCTTGGGCTAAAAAAAATGTAGGGTAAATAAATAAAAGTACTAATAAAAAAGACCTGCTTTTTTTAAAATCAAATTTAAACATGAATAATTAAAATTATTTTTTTTTAAATCGCTAAGAACTAATTTTCCTAAGCGCTGACGCAAATTAAACTCTAGCTATTTCAACCTATAACACTAAAGCAGAATTTATAGGCCAATAAACTTCATTTCTATATTTAAATCTGGATTTTATAGCCATTTGCCTAGCGAACAAAGTAAAAAAAAGTACGTGAATTATGATATCTGACAGTTTTAAAAAAAATCACATATGAATAGCTCTTTTACCTGTTGCATCTAAGGCAGCTTCTTTTAGACTTTCTGTAAATGTAGGATGTCCATGGCAAATGCGAGAAATATCTTCAGCGCTAGCTCTAAATTCCATAGCAACTGCCGCTTCCATAATTACATCGGCAACGCGTGGTCCAATCATGTGTACACCTAACACTTCGTCGGTTGTTTCATCTGCAAGCACTTTTATGAAACCATCAGTATCCATACTTGCTCTTGCTCTTCCACTTGCTTTAAAAGGAAAAGAACCCGCTTTGTATTTAATGCCTTTTTCTTTTAACTGTTCTTCGGTTAAGCCAACAGAAGCAACTTCGGGCCAAGTGTAAACTACACCGGGAATTAAATTGTAATTGATATGTGGTTTTTGTCCGGCAATTTGTTCTGCAACATAAACGCCTTCTTCTTCTGCCTTGTGTGCAAGCATAGCGCCTTTTACCACATCACCAATTGCATAAATTCCATCGATATTTGTTTTTAAATGATCGTCAGTTTCAATTTTACCACGGGCATCCACTTTTACACCTGCTTTCTCTAAACCAAGGTTATCAGTAAATGGTCTTCTGCCAACTGCCATCAAACAATAATCTCCCTTTAATTCAACTGTTTCTCCTTTTTTATTTTCTGCTGTTACAATAACTTCTTTTCCTTTGTTAGCTACTCCGGTAACTTTATGATTGAAATGGTATTCAAAACCTAAATCTTTTTTCAATACACGGGTTAGTTCTTTCCCTAATCCTTTGTCCATCGTAGAAATCAATCCATCGGTAAACTCAACCACAGAAACTTTTGATCCTAATCTTCCATACACAGAGCCTAATTCAAGCCCAATAACTCCACCACCAATAATAATAAGGTGTTTAGGAATTTCTTTTAATTCCAATGCTTCTGTTGACGTGATGATTCTTTTTTTATCGATTTCAATTCCAGGTAAACTTGCCGGTTTAGAACCGGTTGCAATAATGGTTTTCGAAGTTTCAATACTTTCTTTTGTTCCATCTTGCTTCGCAATTTCAATAGTATTTTTTGAAGCAAAACTTCCATGCCCATGAAAAACAGAAATTTTATTTTTCTTCATCAAATAATTAATTCCATCACAAGTAACTTTTACAACACCTCTTTTACGTTCAATCATTTTCTCCAGATTTACCTTTGGAGATTTTACTTCAATTCCATGTTCTGCAAAATTGTGTACGGCGTTATGATAATGCTCTGAAGAATCAAGCAAAGCTTTTGAAGGAATACAACCTACATTTAAGCAAGTACCGCCTAATGTATTGTATCGTTCAATTAAAGCTGTTTTTAAACCTAATTGCGCGCAACGAATTGCTGCTACATATCCTCCGGGACCAGAACCTATAACTGTTACATCAAATTTTTCCATTTATTCTACTGTTTAATTTAATCGATTTAATATTTTTAGTACACTAAATTTTGCGAATATAAAACTATTTTTCAGGAGATTTTACTTGTTTCAAATTTTTACACCCATAACAAGAATATCATCTATTTGTTCTATTTGTTTTCTGTAATTAAGAATAAAATTATCTAAAATAGTACCTTGCTCATTCATCATTTTTTCCTGAATGCCCAAAATTAATTCTTTGAATCGTTTTCTTGTTAATTTCTTTTGACCTGTTTCTCCGCCAAATTGATCTGCAAAACCATCTGTAAATAGATAAATTGCATCGCCACTATTTAAATTAATAGAGTGGTTTGTAAATAATTTAATGTTATCAGTCTTGCCAATAGCTTGTTTATCAGCTTTTGTTTCAATTAGCTCCCCATTTTGTATTAACCAAAGTGGATTATTGGCACCTGCCCAATATAGGTTGTACGTTTTAAAATCAAATTTCATCTTCACTTTTAGAAAAATGATCAATTACCAGTTCAAGAGTTTTATCAAGTATTAAGGCGGGTTGAGTTAATTTGAATTCTCTCACAGTTCTGTTCAGTGCATTGTTACATACTACTGAAACCATTGCTCCGGGCACTCCATGTCCGGTACAGTCACAAGCAGCAAAAAGCACTAAATCATCTACTGTTTCCATCCAATAAAAATCGCCGGCAACAATATCTTTTGGCTTGTAAAGAATGAACGAATTACCCAAATAATGCTTTACAATTTTTTGTGGTGGAAGTATTGCAGTTTGTATGCGCAATGCATACTCTATGCTATCAAGTATTTCTTTGTTTTTTTCTTCAACTAAATGTTTTTGTTTTTCTATTTCTTTATTTTTTTCTATGACATATTTTTTTGCTTTTTTAGCCCTTTCTGCCATTACAACCAACATAATAATACCAAACAACGTAATAAATCTTGAATATTTCTGTTGAACATCATCCGGAACAAAAATTCCAATAATTATTACAAATAAAGAAAATCCTATTCCTGCAAATTTTTCAAAACTGTCATTTTCATTCCATCTTTTTAAATAATCTTCTTTAAATTTTGTGAAACTCAAATCCTTTATTGAGCGATTTTTAAATAGTTTAAAAAGTGTATTGAAAGTAATTTTTATAAAAGGCATATTTAATTTGATAAACTGTGTTTATTGCTTAACCGATTTTAAATCAACTTTTAATTAATTAAAAACAGTTTACAACAATTAGAATTAAACTATTTTATTTGTATTTAACAGTTATCAATATTGAGTAAATAGACTGATAACAAATCTCTTTTTACTCACTCACTTTTGCAGTATTGTGATGACCGATAATTAGTTTTTTAGTTTTTAAATTATAGTAATCACCTAATGCCATTACATGCACAATTAAATTTTCTATTGAAACCGGTTGCCCCATTTCAACTTCTGACATATTCGTGTTTACCATTTTTGTTGCATCAACCAAGATAATTAATCCCGAACCAATTGCTTCCATTTCATGGCCTTTAGTAATTAGCAAACCTGTATCTTCTCCAAGTCCAATTCCTAAATTAATAGGATTGCTTGCACAAGCATACATCAGTCTTCCAATTCTACCACGTTGTACAAAATGCGTATCAATAATAACGTTATTGATAAAACCTAAACCCCCGGTAATTTTAACTTCACCTTTCAATAATGCTCCCGTGCTACTACCCTGATAAATCATATTGTTGGAGCTTGCTGCAGCACCAGCTGATGTTCCGGAAATCAAAAAGTTTTCGTTTTCATATTTTTCTAACAATAACTGATGAAATTCAGTTCCTCCAAAAATAGAAGATAAACGAAGTTGATCGCCACCGGTAAACATTACCACATCAGCTTTTCTCAAACGCTCTACATACTCCGACTCATTTGCTTCCTCTCGTGTTTTTATATGCATTAATCCAACATCTTTAACATCTAACTGACCAAATGCTTTTACATATTCATTACCAACTTCTTCAGGTATGCGAGAGGCAGTTGTAATAATTTCAAATCTAGAGAGATTATTTTTAGCTGATTCAGTGGTGATACGTTTTAAAATCCCTTTTTCAAAAAATTTTAAATTTCGTTGTAAATCATCCGGACTTTCAGAAAAACTTCCTTTATCTACTGATCCACCAATTATAACCAGTTTACCTGTATAGTTTGTCATTTACTAATTATTTATATTGAACAAATATATACTTTACACTGCATTTCATAATTTATTTTCAACCTACTTATCACTTTATTTTAAACAGCATTTTGTTTATTTGAAAAAAGATAGTTACATTGAAAAAAGTTTATTGTCATTTAATTACTCAGAAATAGTTTTTTAATTGATTTAAACTACATCAAATCTAAATTACACGCCTATGAAAATTGTAGAAATTAAAACGTTGAGAGGTCCTAATTATTGGTCGAATTTCAGAAAGAAACTGATTGTTATGAAGCTAGATTTAGAAGAGTTAGAAGAGCTTCCAACAAATAAAATTCCCGGATTTTCAGAAAGAATTGAAAAGATGTTTCCCACCATGTTTACACATCGTTGTTCAAAGGATTATCATGGTGGTTTTTTTGAGCGCGTTAAAGAAGGTACCTGGATGGGGCATGTAATAGAGCATATTGCTCTTGAAATTCAAACATTAGCCGGTATGGATTGTGGTTATGGTAGAACCAGAAGTACGATTAAAGAAGGCGTTTATAATGTTGTTTTTTCTTACATGGAGGAAAAAGTTGGTGTTTATGCCGCTAAAGCATCTGTGAAAATTGCTGAGGCATTGATTAGTGGTGCAGACTATGATCTGGATACTGACATTAAAAATATGCGAGAGATTCGTGAGAACGAACGATTCGGACCAAGCACCGGAAGTATTGTTGATGAAGCTGTAGCAAGAGATATTCCATATATACGTTTGAATGATGAATCATTAGTGCAATTGGGTTATGGTAAGAATCAGGTTCGATTTAGAGCAACGATGACTGATAAAACAAGTTCGATTGCTGTTGATATTGCAAGTAATAAAGAGGAAACAAAACGGTTATTAAAGGAAGCTGCAATACCTGTGGCTAAAGGCATGTGTATTGTTTATGAAGAAGAGGTAAAAGAGGCAATTGAATATATTGGTTTCCCTTTGGTATTTAAACCACTAGACGGCAATCATGGGAAAGGTGCCTCTATAAATGTTAAAACTGAAGAAGAAGCAATGGCTGCTTTTGAGCATGCAAAAAAATATTCGAGAAGAATTATTGTAGAACGATTTATTACTGGCTTTGATTTTAGAGTATTGGTTATTAATAATAAATTTATTGCTGCTGCATTGCGCGAACCTGCTCATGTTATTGGAGATGGTGCATCAACAATAGAACAATTAATAGAAGTTGAAAACAAAGATCCGCGAAGAGGTTATGGGCACGAAAATGTACTTACCGAAATTTCAATTGACAGAGAAACTCGCGAACAATTAGCAAAGAAAAATCTTACACTGGAAACCGTTTTACCTAAAGGTGAAAAATGTTATTTAAAAGGAACAGCTAACCTAAGTACTGGCGGAACATCAACAGATGTAACAGATATTGTACATCCACATAATATTTTTATTTGTGAGCGCATTTCGAGAATAATTGGATTGGATATTTGCGGTATTGACATAATGGCTCAAAATTTAAGTGAACCATTAGAGTTATCAGGTGGTGTGATACTTGAAGTTAATGCGGCACCGGGTTTCCGTATGCATCTGGCCCCTGCTAATGGTTTACCGCGAAATGTAGCAGCACCTGTAATTGATATGCTTTATCCGCCCGGAAAATCATGTCGTATTCCTATTATTGCAATTACAGGAACAAATGGAAAAACAACTACTACTCGTTTGATATCTCATATTGTGAAAAACAATGGATATCGTGTAGGTTATACCACATCGGATGGTATCTATGTTCAAAACTCAATGCTTACAAAAGGTGATACTACCGGACCAGTGAGTGCTGAATTTATTTTAAAAGACCCTACTGTTGAATTTGCCGTACTTGAAACAGCACGTGGTGGTATTTTAAGAGCAGGATTAGGATTTGGCAAATGTGATGTTGCTGTTATTACAAACATTCAAGAAGATCACATGGGTCTATCAGACATTCATACATTAGAAGAAATGGCTAAAGTAAAAGGTGTTGTTGCACGATCTGTTAAACCTGATGGATACACTGTTTTAAATGCAGATAATCCACATTGTGTTTCCATTGCAAGTACTGTGAGCTGTAAAATTGCTTATTTCAGTTTAGATGAAAAAAATCCGGTTATAGTTGAACACTGCAGAAGAGGTGGTATTGCTGCTATTTATGAAAATGGATTCATAACCATTAAAAAAGGTGACTGGAAATTCAGAGTTGAAAAAGCTTCTTTAATTCCACTCACATTTGGCGGCAAAGTAACATTTATGATTTATAATGTACTTGCAGCAACATTAGCATCTTATGTATATGGATTTACCATCGAAGACATTAAAATGAGTCTTGAAACATTTATCCCTTCTGCTGCCCAAACACCCGGAAGAATGAATATATTTGAATTTAAAGAATACAAAGTTCTTATTGATTTTGCACACAATGCAGACGGATTCAAAGGCACAAAAGAATTTTTATCAAACATAGATTCTCCCAATAAAATTGGTATTATAACCGGCACAGGCGATCGAAGAGATGATGACATTAGAGATATGGGAAGATTATCCGCACAGATGTTTGATCACATTATTATTCGTCAGGATAAATATTTACGCGGAAGGCAAGCTGATGAGATTGTAAATTTATTGGTTGAGGGAATTAAAGAAGTTAATCCTAATCAATCTTATGAATACATTCCAAAAGAAGTTGAAGCACTTAAACACGCTTTATCTTTAGTTAAACCAGGCACATTCATTACAGCATTAAGTGATGTTATCGATAATGCAATTGAATTAGTTCAAGCCCATTTAGATAAAGAAAGATTATCTAAGTAAGCATATAATAAAAAAGTGCCTGTTTAAATTTTATAAAATGAATTTGTTATAGCTTATTTTTGAGTGAGAAAAGGAAGATTTTACAGTCATAATGGAATAGTTCTGACGAAAAAATCCAACGAATTCGCAACCAAAAAGAAGCATAACAAAGAAATTAGATTAATTTTAAACAGGCTCTAAATTCAACATTGATTTTTCATTTTTATAGGTTTAAATAAAATGTGTATTTTGTAGTTTCGTTTTACAATAATTAATTTGTAGGATGTGAACTAAATGACCTTTAAAGAAAAAATAAAAAATAAGTTTGTTGACTTTTTTAATTATGAAAAGTTTAAAGAACGCGCCATTTACAAAAGAAATTTTGAGTTGTCGTGGTTTAATAAACTTATGGTTTGGTTGAATTATTTTTCAGTAATTGCCATTTTACTTTCCTACTGCGCACAATTTATTAACCCTCACAATTTTTGGCCCATTGCTTTCTTTGGATTAGCTTATCCAGTTCTTTTATACCTAAATTTATTTTTTATTTTATATTGGTTAGTTCAACTAAAATTGTTTTTTATCTGGTCATTATTAATTATCATTTTTGGATGGAACTCCTTTTTTTCTGTATTTCAAATTCCACAAAAACAAAAAGAAGTAAGTGCAAAAGATATAAAAGTAATGAGTTATAACTCAATGCTTTTTGATTTATATAACTGGAGCAATAATAAAAAATCACGCGAAATAATATTTAAAATGCTCAAAAATGAAGCTCCAGATGTATTGTGTTTACAGGAGTTTTACACCTCTGAAGAAAAAAATGATTTTAACAATACTGATACAGTAAAGAAACTATTACAATTAACTTACGATCATGTTTATTATACTACCACCATGAGAAATTATGATCACTGGGGAATAGCAACATTTAGTAAATATCCAATTATAAGAAAAGGAAATATTGAATTTAATACTCGTTGGAATAATAGCTGTATCTATACTGATGTATTAATAAATAATGATACGGTGAGATTTTATAACATGCATTTGGCATCCATTCATTTCGGAAAAAAAGAGCATGAATACATCAAGGAAATTATGTCTCATGCAGATTCAATTGAAATCAATCAATCAAAAAATATTTTGCGACTCTTAAAAAATGCTTATTTACTTAGAGCCCAACAAGCTAGTATAGTTGCTGAACATATTAAAAACTGTAAATGCAAAGTTATTGTGTGTGGCGATTTTAATGATACACCTAATTCATTTGCCTACAGAAAAGTTAAAGGAAATATGATAGACTGTTTTAGAGAAAGTGGTGAAGGTATTAGTTCAACATATGCAGGTAAAATTCCTGGTATTCGTATTGATTATATTTTACATGATGAAAAAATTAGCTCTTATAATTACAAAAGAGTGAATAAAACAATTACAGATCACTACCCAATTTCTGCAGTTTTAAAAATTAAATAAGAGTTTATTAAAACGGGGTCAATTCGCGAAAAATTGTTTCAACCAATCTAATGCATCAGCCTCTCTGTTAAAAAATTTTGTCGGGCGCTCAGGCTGACTAATTTTCAAATAAAAATTTCCCAAAATGGCCTGACTTGTAGCTGCAATTACAAATGCATCTGCAACAGAAAATGGATTATTTGCATTATCTTTTAAATGACGCATTAAATGTATGTTAGTATTGGCAGTTGCCGGACAAATTACAAGCACAGGCAATCGTAAAGCACCAAGTTGATGTTCCGCCTTTACTAGTTGTTTCATATCATCTACATCAAACTCAATATTATTAGATAACTCCACTAAATAATAGTTAGAATCGACAATACTCAACTTAAATTTTGGATGACGCAACAATTAACAACAA
>CAZTCG010000036.1:0-263 GCA_964612005.1 uncultured Flavobacteriaceae bacterium
TATCCAGAATCTGCTTCAATTGGCCGTGTTTTAATACATTCTAATTACAGAGGCAACAAATGGGCGTATCACTTAGTTGATAAAAGTATTGCAATTTGTAAAAAGAATTATACAAATAAAAAAATAGTAATATCTGCACAACTATACCTTCAAAAGTTTTATGAAAAATGTGGTTTTGAAGTAAAAAGTGATGTGTACGATGAAGATGGAATACCTCACTTAAAAATGGAATTAAAGTAATTGATTAATTAATTTTTTAACGC
>CAZTCG010000036.1:288-10232 GCA_964612005.1 uncultured Flavobacteriaceae bacterium
TAGAGAGATAATTTTAAAAAGTGGTTTAAAAGAAACAATGAAGTGGGGAATGCCTTGCTATCAAACGGAAGAGAAAAACGTGTTAATGATTGCTCCATTTAAAGACAATTGTGTTATATCCTTTTTTAAAGGAGCCTTATTAAAGAAAAAATCAAATTTGCTTTCAAAGGCAGGTGAAAATTCTGAACAGTCTAGAGTAATTCGATTTACAAATCTTGCCGATATCATAAAATTTGAAATTGAAATTAGTGAGTTAATTAACGAAGCTATAGAAGTTGAAAAAAAAGGATTAAGATCAGCTCAAAAAAAAATAACTGAAGATGATATGCCTGAAGAATTTTTAAATGAACTTAATTCATCAGAACTTTTAAAAACTTCTTTTTATAAACTTACACCAGGAAGGCAAAGAGCTTATTTAATTTATTTTAAATCAGCAAAACAAAGCGCAACCCGAACTTCGAGAATAAAAAAGTACATACCACAAATTTTAAGTGGCAAAGGATTGAACGAATAAAAATTATTTTTTATTCAATTCAGTAAAATAGTTGTAGAATAAGGGAATAGTTTCAATTCCTTTATAATAGTTGAATAAACCATAGTGTTCATTTGGCGAGTGTAACGCGTCAGAGTCTAAGCCAAATCCAAATAATATACTATCTAACCCTAATTCTTTTTTAAATAATGCTACAATTGGAATACTTCCTCCGCCTCTTGTTGGAACAGGTTTTTTTCCATAGGTCTCTTCCATTGCTTTACTAGCAGCACGATAACCTGCAGATTCAGTTGATACAACAACCGGTTCACCTCCGTGATGTGGAGTAACTTTTACTTTAACCGATTTTGGTGCAATACTTTCAAAATGTTTTTGAAACAATTCACTTATTTCATGTGAGTTTTGATCTGGCACTAAACGCATTGATATTTTTGCAAATGCTTTTGAAGGTAATACTGTCTTAGCACCTTCACCAATATATCCTCCCCACATTCCGTTTACATCCAAAGTTGGTCTAATTCCGGTGCGCTCGATGGTGCTATATCCTTTCTCTCCATAAACATCATCAATAGCTAAATCCTTTTTATACTCTTCTAAATCAAATGGCGCTTTAGCCATTTCAGTTCTATCAGTAGCACTTAACTCTTGCACCTTGTCATAAAATCCTGGTATAGTAATGTGTTTATTTTCATCGTAGCAAGAGGCAATCATTTTGCAAAGAACGTTAATTGGGTTAGCAACAGCCCCCCCATAAACACCACTGTGCAAATCACGGTTTGGCCCTGTTACCTCCACTTCCATGTAGGCAAGTCCACGTAAACCGGTATCAATTGATGGAATATCGTTTGCAATAATTGATGTGTCTGAAATTAAAATGATATCCCCCTTTAATCGATCTTTATTTTCAATAATCCATGGACCTAAACTTGGTGAACCTACTTCTTCCTCTCCCTCAATCATGAATTTAACATTACAAGGCAACGAGTTAGTTTTCATCATAATCTCAAATGCTTTTACGTGCATATACATTTGGCCTTTATCATCGCATGCACCTCTAGCAAAAATAGCTCCTTCTGGATGGATGTTGGTTTTTTTAATTACCGGCTCAAAAGGAGGCGAATCCCATAAGTTTAATGGATCTGCAGGCTGCACATCGTAATGTCCATAAATAACAACAGTTGGCAATTTTGGGTCAATAATTTTTTCACCATAAACAACAGGATATCCTTTTGTAGAACAAATCTCTACATTATCAGCTCCTGCTTCAATCAATCGAGTTTTAATAGTTTCTGCTGTTTTTAAAACATCGGATTGATAATTTTTATCCGCACTGATTGAAGGGATTTTTAACAAATCTAAAAGCTCATTTAAAAAACGTTCTTTGTTTTGAGTGATGTAATTATTTATACTATTTCTTTCCATGATTTTTTTGGCAAATTTATAGTTTAATTTATTGTTAACTAAAAAAAGTGATAAAATGTAAGTATTTTATACATTTGTTTAACAGGATAAATGAATGAAAAAAGCTATTATTATATTTCTCATATTTTTTCTTTTTTCATTTAAAATAGTTGCTCAACTAACAACAAATACCACGCTTACACCTACACAGCTTGTGCAGGATGTATTATTGGGACAGGGGGTAACTGCATTTAATGTTAGATTTACTGGAGCAAACAGTTCTGCATTCAAGGCAATTGGTCAGTTTAATGTTGGCCCTACAAATAATTTAGGATTCAATGCAGGTGTAGTAATTACAACAGGAATTGTAAACGGGAATAGTGGTCCATCTGGCCCAAATAATTCGGATGGTGCGGGGGTTGATAATTATGAGCCTGGTGATGTTTACCTATCATCAATTGCCGGAGCTGAAACAGCCAATGCAGCAATTCTCGAATTTGATTTTATTCCCCAAGCCGATAGTATTCGTTTTAACTATGTATTTGGAACAGATGAATATATGGAATATATCCCTATTGGATTTGCAGATGTATTCGCTTTTGTATTAAATGGCGTAAGCACCAATATGCCTGCACATAATATCGCTCTTATTCCGGGCACATCTACTCCCGTAACAGCATTAAATGTGAATGCCTTTTCTAATTCGCAATTTTATGTAGACAATGAAAATCCTCCAGGCGGCACAGTTGAATACGATGGATTTACAACTGTATTAACTGCTCGCGAACGCGTAATTTGTGGCGAAACATATCACATTAAAATAATGATTGCCGACGCTTTGGATGGCTACGTTGATGCGGGAGTTTTTTTACAAGCAGGTAGTTTTTCATGCCCTACACCTTTAAATATTAGTGCAATAAGTAATACAACTCCTCAAATCGGAAATTCAACAGTATTGTTTGAAGAATGTGGTGTTTTAAGTTTATTGTTTTCAAAGTCAGATATTGACACATTAAATTCTGATACTCTTTTTCTTGGAATAGGTGGAACAGCTGAAAATACTGATTATTTAGGCTTAAATGATACACTTATATTTCCGCCAGGAGAAGATTCTGTAATCATTCAAATTTCTGCTATTAATGATTTAGAAGCTGATTCAGCTGAAAGTGTTTTTATTTATTACACGTATGTTAATCCATGCAACTCACTAGATACTATTGGGTTTAATTTAACCATTTTAAAACCTCCGCCATTGCAATCTGCAGTTTCAAATGATACAGTAATCTGCTCTAATCAAGTTGTTGTGTTAAATGCGCAAACATCAGGTGGAGTAACCCCATATGTTCAACAATGGTATAATGCATCAGGCAATGTAGTTTCTACTTCCTCTACATTTACACCGCCTGCTGAAATTAGAACCTATTATTATTATGTAACTGATGCATGCCACAATGATACAATAGTTGATTCGGTTCATGTTGATGTAAATACATTTTTATACGTTTCAGGTAATTTAGATGTTATTGGTTCTTCAAATGATAGTGTAATTGTTGAAGGTTGTGGAGATGCAATTTTAACTTTTACCGAAAACGGTGATGGAGCAGGTGTTGGCCAGCATGTTTATACTATCTCCGTTAGTGGTACATCAGGAACTAATTCCGTTTCGGACATTGGTAATATTATTCCTGATACACTTATTTTTAATAATCAAACAAGCATTTCATTTAATTTATCTGCAATTGCCGACGGCATTCAGGAAGATAGTTTAGGCATTGGAACTGAAGTATTAATTATAACCATAGATTATTCCGGAAATCCATGTATTCCAATGTCTGGTAAACTAGTTAAAAAATTGTACATAAAAGATCCATCACCTTTTACTGTTGATCTTGGAAAAGACACAAGCGTATGTAAAGGAAGAAGCTTAAAACTAAAAGCAATTGCAAATGGGGGTGGGGGCGCTGTAACTTACTTTTGGCCGCATAACGGTAGTACAAACAACAACGTTACAGTTTTTCCAACTTCAAACAGTGTGTATTATGTTACTGCTACCGAAAGTTGTAATAATACAAGCATTACAGATTCTATTTATGTTTCTGTATTATTTGATCCTCCATTAGTTTCAATAATTCCATTTGATTCAATTTGTTTACGTGAAAGTTATTATTTTAAAACAGAAATAACTCATGGTGTAGGCAGTTTAACAGGCTCATGGGTTGTTAATGATCCTAACTTGCCGGTACAAGTAAACAATAGTTCAAATAATTGGGCTATTTACGGCGTGTTAAATTCTCAACAATACGTTTACAGTGTTAAAGATCAATGTAATTTTGTTGATACAGATACTTTGGACTTACTAGGGATAGATTGTGAGTTGTATGCCCCTAATATTGTAACTACAAATTACGATAACGTTAATGAAGTTTTTTATATTAAAAATCTGCATAAAAATCCAAACACCAAATTAAAAGTTTTTAATCGATGGGGAAACTTAATGTATAGTTCGGATAATTATACTAATGATTGGAAACCTTATATTCTATTGAATGGTGTTTATTTTTATGCAATCGAAACCGAAAAAAGAGGAGTATATAATGGATTTTTTCATGTTATTGGAAATTAAAACCACGTAAATTCGTATCACACTAAAGCAAACTATATTCGCCTAATAAAATAACATTGTTTATATATTATGAAGTCATTTACAATTCCTGAGTTTTATCGTAGTCCGGTAATTACAACAATAAAAAATTATCGAAAAAATACAGATCCTAGAAAAAAAGATGTAAAGCCAACCGAAGTGAATTTTGGACCTGTCACTTTTTTAATAGCTAGGCATTTTGGGTTTTGCTACGGGGTTGAAAATGCTATCGAAATTTCATTTAAAACTGTTTCAGAAAATCCGGGTAAACGTATCTTTTTATTGAGTCAGATGATTCATAATCCACAAGTGAACAAAGATTTAGTTGAAAGTGGTGTGCAATTTTTGCAGGACACTTATGGTAACCAAATCATTCCATTCGATGAACTACATGCTGATGATATTGTTATAATTCCCGCATTTGGAACAACATTGGAAATTGAAGAAATACTGAAATCAAAAAATATTGAAATCCAAAAATACAACACAACTTGTCCTTTTGTAGAGCGTGTTTGGAAACGCGCCGAGCAAATTGGCAAACAGGATTACACTATTATTATTCATGGTAAGCATAAACATGAAGAAACCAGAGCAACTTTTTCGCATAGTAATCATTATGCTAAATCAATTGTTATAAAAGATATTGAAGAAGCAAAAGTATTATCGGAGTTTATTTTAAATAAAAGAAATAAAGCTGAATTTGACACATTGTTTTCCTCTAAATCGTCAACTGGTTTTAACCCTGAAATAGATTTAACTCGTGTAGGAGTTATCAATCAAACCACTATGCTTGCTACAGAAACTCAAGAAATTGCAGATTTTTTTAGACAAGTGATGATTGAAAAATATGGTGAAGAAAAAATAAAAGAACATTTTGCTGATACACGCGACACGCTTTGTTATGCTACCAACGAAAACCAAGATGCTACTTACGGGCTCTTAGAAACAGAAGCAGATTTAGCTATTGTGGTAGGCGGTTATAATTCATCCAATACCTCGCATCTGGCAGAATTACTTGAAAGAAAATTTCCTACCTATTTTATATCCTCAAATGAGGAAATAAAAAGTCAAAATGAAATCCATCATTTCAATTATCATAAGCAACAAAAAGTAGTTTCACAAGATTTTTTGCCTCAAAAAGAAAACACAAGAATAATTTTAACAAGTGGTGCGTCATGTCCTGATGCAGAAGTAGAAAAAGTAATGAATAGGCTGCTCAATTGTTTTCAAAATATAAAATCAACAGAAGAAGTTCTTCATCAATTTAAATAATATGCAATTAAAATTAAATCGACCTTTAGTTTTTTTAGATTTAGAAACAACCGGTATTAATATAGCTACTGATCGTATTGTGGAAATTTCAATGTTGAAAGTTCATATAAATGGCGACAAAGAATCTAAAACTTTGCGTATTAATCCAGGTATGCCAATTCCGATTGCATCAAGTTTAGTTCATGGAATTTATGACGACGATATTAAGGACGCCCCTTTGTTTAAAGATGTTGCAGGTAATGTGGCTAAATTTATCGAGTCATGCGATTTAGCAGGATATAACTCCAATAAATTTGATATTCCGCTGCTTGCAGAGGAATTATTAAGAGCTGAAATAGATTTTGATTTAAAAAACAGAAAATTGGTTGATGTTCAGAATATATTTCATTTAATGGAACAACGAACCTTAAGCGCAGCTTATAAATTTTACTGCAATAAAGAAATAGCTAATGCGCATAGTGCCGAAGCGGATGTTGCAGCAACTTATGAGGTATTGATTGCTCAATTGCAACGCTACGAAAACACTCAGATAAAAGATGTAAAAGGGAATTTATTTTATCCTGTAAAAAATGAAGTGAATGCCCTTAGTGAATTGAGCATGCGCTCCAAAAATGCTGATTTTGCAGGTAGAATTATTTATAATCAAAACGGTCAGGAAGTTTTTTCCTTTGGTAAACACAAGGATAAATCTGTTGAAGAAGTTTTCGCAAAAGAGCCATCTTATTATGCCTGGATGATGGATGGGGATTTTCCATTGTACACTAAAAAAGTAATTACCCAAATTCGATTAAGAATGAAGAATAAATAAATTTTTAGCTGAATTTAAATATGTTTAGAATAAAGTTTTAATAGCTAAATTTTTAATTTCAAAGCATCAGCAACCGTAAAAGTACTTCCTCCAATAAAAACTAAATCATTTTTTGATGCATTTTTAATTGCTGAATTCAATGCGCTTTTTACACTACTAAAACACTTACCTTTTAAATTAAATTGCTGGGCATTTTTGTTTAATAAATTTTCATCTAATGCTCTTGGTATACTTGCTTTACAAAAATAATATGTTGCTTTTTTTGGCAATAGTTCAAGAACTTTATTAACGTCTTTATCATTTACCATTCCAAGAACAAAATGTAAACTTTTAAAGTTGGAGTTTTTAATGTTTTTCATTACTTCTTTTATACCTGCTTCGTTATGTCCTGTATCTGCAATTATTAATGGCTTGTTTTTTAAAATTTGCCAACGTCCTTTTAAACCTGTTAGCGATTTTACATTTTTAAGTGCAGCTACAATAGGAGCGTATTTAATTTTAAAGTTTGTAGTCGAATTGATAATTGCAATAGCAGAAAGTGTTGTTTTTATGTTTTTGGCTTGATATAAACCCGCAAGATCACAAGTAAGTTTTTTATTAGAATCCTTAATCTTAAATTCTAAATACAAATCATTTTTTTTGTGTATTTGTTTTATTGAAGTTAAAGAGATTAACTGATCGGCAAAAAACAGAGGAGATTGGTTATCTTTTGCTTTATCACAAAAAATAGATTTAATTTCCTTTTGTGTTTCTCCAATTAATACGGGGGTGTTTTGTTTAATGATTCCTGCTTTTTCAGAAGCGATTAATGGCAATGTTGATCCTAACAAATTCATGTGATCATAGCTGATATTTGTTATGATTGATAATTCAGGCTGTATAACATTGGTAGAATCTAATCTTCCTCCTAAACCTGTTTCAATTATTGCAACATCTACTTTTTTTCTCGAAAAGTAATCAAAGGCTAGAGCTACCGTCCATTCAAAAAAAGAAGGTTCAATTTGATCAAATGTTGTTCTACAAATTTTATTACCTCTTGCTTTGAAATCATTTTGCCATTGATTTTAATTCTTTCTCTAAAATCAATAAGGTGAGGTGAAGTATAGAGTCCGGTTTTGTAACCTGCTTTTTGAAAAATAGCCGCAAGCATATGCGAAGTAGATCCTTTTCCGTTGGTGCCGGCAATATGGATGGTTTTTATTTTTTTTTCAGGATTACCTAATGCATTCATTAATGCCCAGGTATTGTCAAGATTGGCTTTATATGCTGCAGCACCAATTCGCTGAAACATTGGTAAGCGAGAAAACAAATAGTCTAAGGTTTCTTTATAATTCATTTAACGATATTAGGTATGGCAAAAATACTGACAAACATCAATTATAAAAATTGACTTACGTCATTCAAATTTTATGCATTACACACCAAGTTTGTGTAAAAATTATAATACATGAGTACTACTACCATTTCCCGAAACAAAACTATTAATGTAAATGCCAATTTAAATTGGTATAAAAAGTTAATTAAAAAAGCCGAATTCAGTTATTTTGGATTAATTGCAATGACTATAACTATCGGAAGTATATTAGGTGGAATTTCTGCAATGTACATTTTCCAAAACGATGCACCTATTTGGCAATTGGGAATTGTAATGTCTGTTTCGATGGCTAATAACGTCGCAGCAATTGCTCAAGCACCTGCAAAATGGATTGTCAATTTATTTACATTGTGTGTTTTACTTAATCTGCTAATGACTGTAATTAACTTGTAAGTAAATTACAAAATTTAGTTTTTTATTTCCCTGAATAAATTGCTCCACCACAGTTATCTGTTATAGCGCCGGTAACTGATTTTAAACAATTTGTTTTTTCTTGGATTCTTAATGTGCCAAGAAATGCAAATACGAGTGCTTCCTTAAATTCTATAATTCTTTTATCAGGAATAATTAATTGCCCGGATGCAAAATGTTGTATGCGTTCAATTAAATAAAGATGGTATGCCCCGCCTCCGGAAACAAGAATTCGTTTTAGTTTATACTTATTGATTACATCAGCAATTTTAATTGCGGCATGTTCAACAGCAGTATGTAATTTATTTTCAAAGATTTTTTCTTTTTTATCAATTATTGGAATTACCTTTTCAAAAACCCATTCTCTTCCTAATGATTTTGTTGTTGTATTTTTATAAAAAGCTAATTGATTGAGTGAATTTAATAGCGTTAAATTAATTTTACCTTTTCTTGCCCAATCACCATTTTTATCCATCTTTTCACCTTTTAACTGAGCATAATAATTAAAAACCATATTTGCAGGGCAAATATCAAAAGCGTGCATTTTGTTGTTTATGTGAAAAGAAATATTGGCTATACCACCAATATTTAAACAAGCATCCGTTTCGGGAAATAATAATTGATCACCTATAGGAACGAGTGGCGCACCTTGTCCATTTAATGCTAGATCTTTTGATCTGAAATCGCAAACGGTATCAATTCCTGTTATTGCTGCTATTTGAGAACCATCACCTATTTGACAGGTAAATCCATTCTTCGGCTGATGGAAAATAGTATGTCCATGACTGGCGATGAGTTTAGCATTACATTTATACTTTTCAATAAATTTTTTAGCTGAATTGCCACAATAACGTCCAAAAGCAACATGCAATTTCCAAAAAGTTAATGCGTCCAAAAGGTGAGCTTGAGCCAATTTTTTACTCAACGCCAATGGATATTTTACAGTTTCTGCTTGGAGAATTTTAAAAGACCATTTTTTGTTTTTGTAAACAAATTCACAGTATGCAATATCTAGTCCATCAAGTGAGGTCCCCGACATTAAGCCAATCGCATAAACAGAATTTGTTTTCATAAAATATATTCTTACGAAGATAAAAACAAATAGAGATTAGCTAATTGTTGAACTGTTTATTTTTTAAAAATCAGAATAAGCTCTTTTGTTTTTACATTTTGTAACTAACTAGGCATTATGTAATCATATTTAAAGAAAGTAATTATTTTTTAAATGCCTAAAACTTGTTGAAAAAACAATCCTGATTTTAAGCATAAAATCTGTAAGTTTATGCTCTATTTTAATTTTATATTAAAGCCATGCAGGAAACAAAAAAAGAAACAGCAACCACAGTTGAAACAGCAAAAAAATTAGGGTTGTTGCCCGAAGAATTCGAAAAAATAAAATCCATTTTAGGTCGTACCCCAAATTTTACTGAACTTTCAGTTTATTCAGTAATGTGGAGTGAACATTGTTCATATAAAAATTCAATTGTGTGGTTAAAAACCTTGCCAAAAGATGGCCCACATATGTTGGCAAAAGCAGGTGAAG
>CAZTCG010000037.1:0-10215 GCA_964612005.1 uncultured Flavobacteriaceae bacterium
TAAAATTAGGATATTCGAATTTGTAAAATAAATAACAATAAATAATCATCAGTAAATTATTCAAGCATAATTCTGCAAAGTTGGAAAAATGCCCTTTATAGGTAAGCGACAGTAAGTAAAACAAAATAGCAAATCCAAAAAAGAAAAATGCGTTTTTTAAATTGTACTTAACAGGATAAAATTTGTGGCCGAATAAATAAGAAACAACCATCATGCTTCCATAAGAAAAGAATGTTGCCCAGGCAGAGGCCGTGTAACTGTATTTTGGTATAAAAACAAAGTTGATGAACAATGTGATAATGGCTCCAAAAATAGTTATTACAGCGCCAAACTTTGTTTGCCCTGTAAGTTTATACCAAATGGAAAGATTATAATAAATGCCCAGAAACAAATTCGCTAACAATAATATCGGCACAACATGAATTCCCTGACGATAAGGCATACTAACAAACAATTGAATCCACTTTAAATTCATCATAGTTCCTAAAAACAACAATGAGCAGGCGATAATGAAATATTTCATCACCAAAGCATTCATTTTTTTTGAATCGGCATTACTGACATTACTAAAAAAGAAGGGCTCGGCAGCATACCGAAATGCCTGAATGAAAATGGTCATTAAAATGGAAATCTTGTAACAAGCCCCATAAATGCCGATTTCATTTAACCCTATTTCGCTTGGCAAAAGATATTTCAATAAAATCCTGTCAAAGGTTTCGTTAATCATTCCTGCCAAACCAACGATAAGCAATGGCAAGGCATAACGAATCATTTTTTTCCAAAGTTCCTTGTCAAACACATATTGAAAGCCTGAAAATTCTTTTGCAAGCAACAACAAGGAAAGTAGATTAGCAAACAAATTTGCCAGGAAGGAATATCCAATGCCTATTTCAGGATTATACAGCTGGGCATATAAGGAGTCTTCTCCTGCTTCAAAGGCATTTTTACAAACCACAAAATAAAACACATTCAAAAACACATTTAAAAACACGTTTACCATTTTTACCAAAGCAAATTTTTTGGCATTTCCATTTAGGCGTAATCGAGCAAAAGGAATAGCCATAATGGCATCAGAGGCAATAATGAAAATGGACCAAATAATAAAATTTAAGTGATTGCTGTATCCTGTGGTACTTGCAATACTTCCTGAAAAAATCAAAAACAACAAGGTAAGAGAAGCTGTAGAAGCCAATATTGAAATTAAAGCCGTGCTATATACTCTGTCTTTTTCATCGGACTTACTGGCAAAGTTGAAGAATGCAGTTTCCATTCCATAGGTAAATAAAATATTCATGAATGAGATGTAAGCATAAATCTCAGTATTTACACCAAAATCAACCGGCTTTTCAAAAATGTAGGTAAGTAGTGGCGTGAGTAAATAATTCAGGAATCTTGGAAAAATGGTGCTTAACCCATAAATAGCGGTTTGGCTTGCCAGTTTTTTTAGTGGATTCACAGAATTAATTTAAAAGGCTGAAATTACAATTTAATGAGTAAACAAAAAAGATGAATTACAAACAGCATTAGTAATCATTAATCTCAAATTTTTAAAGCAAAATGATTTAATTAAAAACTAACTCCCCAGCCAAAATATAATGCTTCCGGAAAAGCAAGACCCGTTCTAAACATTAATCTACTTCCCGGTTTTTGTTTTCTGTATCCTATTAATACACAAATTGGTATTTCAAGTTCTCCTCCAAAATGTTTTGCAAGCCCTGCGCTTGCCTCAAAGTGATGTTTATTTGTGCCGGTTAAAATACCAAGTTCACCCAAAACATATAAGTTTGAATTTTCCCAATAAGTTGCTCCACCTAATCCAAATTTAATAAAAGGAGTTATTTTAGCGTTAGGGTCTTTTCTCAAATACAGTTTTTCATAGTAACCTGTTGCTGTAAAATATATTCCACCAATTCCAAAATTTCCATAAAATGCTTTTTCTAATAATCTGGGCTTAACAGAATCTTGTTTACTATTTTGAGAAAATGCAAGCTGAGCCACTAATAATATAGCAGTTAAAATTATTAAAGGATTTGTTTTGTTTTTTATCATATGTGTTTTGTTATGTTTTTTTATTTGCCATATGGTATACGCCATGTATCTTCACTTCGACAAGCTCAGATCACCGAATTTGTATATGTGAGCGAAGCACATGACTATCTCAAATTAAAATAATGTATGAAATAATTGAAGAGGTTCGATCCCAAGAAAACAATAAAATAAAAATAGTTAATTAGTAGAAATTAAACTAATATTTTTTCATAAATAAATAAGGAAAAGTAATTCAAGCAGAAAACCCTAATTTTCCTCTTACTCTTGAAAGCACTTCTGAAGCTATGTTTCGAGCTTTTTCTTCTCCCATTTTTAATTCATTATCTAAGCTTTGCTTATCGTTCATTAATCGTTCGTACTCCGAGCGAGCTCTACTAAATTTTTCCATTATTAATTGAAAAAGTGCTGTTTTAGCATGTCCGTAACCAAAATTACCTGCAAGGTAATTTTTTCTCATTTCTTCTAACTGAATTGTATCAGCAAGTAATTGATACAGTTTAAACACGTTGCAAGTATCCGGATCTTTGGGTTCTTCTAATGTTTTAGCGTCTGTTATAATACCCATAACGGACTTTTTTAATTCTTTTTCAGGTAAAAAAATATTAATGAAGTTATTATATGATTTACTCATTTTTTGCCCGTCAGTACCAGGCACAATCATAACTTGCTCATCAACTTTTACTTCCGGAACCACAAATGTTTCTCCGTAAATAATATTAAATTTTGTTGCTATGTCACGAGTAATTTCGAGGTGTTGAATTTGATCTTTTCCTACAGGTACAATATCAGTATCGTATAATAAAATGTCTGCTGCCATTAAAACCGGATAAGTAAATAGACCGGCATTTACATCACTCAATCGATCGGATTTATCTTTAAACGAATGAGCGTTTGCCAACATGGGAAAAGGCGTAAAACAATTTAAATACCAGGTTAACTCACAAACTTCCGGAACATCACTTTGGCGATACAACAAATTTTTATTTACATCAAATCCGAGTGCTAACCAAGCAGCAGCAACAGCATAGGTGCTGTTTTTTCTAAACTCGGCATCTTTAATCGTAGTTATCGAGTGCAAGTCGGCAATAAAAAATAAGCATTGATGTTTTTCATCTTTACTCATTTCAATAGCAGGAAGCATGGCGCCTAAAATGTTTCCTAAATGAGGAATGTTGGTGCTTTGTATTCCGGTTAAAATTCTCGACATGATAAATTTAAATTAAAGCACAAAAGTAACAAGTACACTTCAATATGCAATTTTATTAGTTCATTAGGAAGCAGGCTTTTTGTTTTACTACTAAATTTATTTCTAAACTAAACTTCATAAAGCAGTTTTTATTAATTTGGTTGCATTGTGAAGCGGCTTTTAAGAAATAGTATTATAGTTTTTTTTACAAGTTTCTGCTTGGTTCTGTCTTCCTGTTCAGAAAACAATTCAACTTCTTCTGATTCTATAAAAACAGAAGATTCTCTAATTACCTATTCAAAGCACATCGCGCCTATTTTAAGAGCTAATTGTGTTGCTTGTCATCGCCCAGGGCAAGCAGGGCCATTTAATTTATTAACCTATCAAGATGCTTTAATTGCTGCAAACAAAATAAAATTTGTAACCGAAACCCGTTACATGCCTCCCTGGCCCGCAGATCCGGAATACACCCATTTTATAGGTGAACGCGTACTATCCAATAAAGAAATTGAACTAATTAAAAAATGGGTAGAGCAAGGGAAAAAATTAGGCGATAGCACACAAATCCCCGCATTACCACATTTTCATGAGGGCTCATTTTTCGGAAAACCTGATTTAGTTATACCTTTTAAAGAGGCCATTCAGCTTAAAGGAAATGGCGCAGATCATTTTTTAACGATTAAACTTCCGTATAAAATTTCGAAAGATACGTTTGTAAGTTATTTTGAATTTGCACCAAACAAAAGGAAACTTATTCATCATGTAAATGGGCATTTAATTTCTTATAACGAAAACAGAAAGTTTGATCAGTTTGCCGGCGCCTCTGTATTGCCAGATGTAAGAAATAAATTTAAAGAACAATTTTCGAAAATGAGTTTGAATTACAAAGACAAACTTCAACCCGAATTTCCTCAGCTATCGCCCAATGCCGTTTATTACTTGCCGGGATACAGTCCGCCGGTTTACCCTGAAGGTGTTGGTGGTTACACGCTTAAAAAAAACGGAGCCATTTTACTAGCTAACATACATTATGGTCCAAGCTCAAAAGATATAATAGATTCATCATACATAAATGTCTTTTTTGCTAAATCAGCTCCGCAACGACCCATAAAAGAATTACAGTTGGGTACGTTTGGCATTGCTCCCATTCAACCTGCTTTGGTAATTGCTCCCGAAGAAATTAAAACGTTTCACACACAATGGCAAACCCCCGAGGATATTTCTGTATTATCTGTAAACCCACATATGCATTTAATTGGAAAAACCATGACGGCATTTGCCTTGCTGCCAAACGGCGATACAACAAAATTAATTCGCATTAAAAACTGGGATTTTAGGTGGCAGTATTATTACACTTTTCCTAAAATGGTTAAACTGCCTGCTGGTTCGGTAATACATGTGTATGCAACCTATGATAACACATCTAAAAACCCTAATAATCCTTATCATCCACCTCAAACCATCAGCGAAGGTGAAGGAAACGAAAGCATGCAAACTACAGAAGAAATGTTGCAGTTTATTTTTAGTTATTTGCCTTATCAGCTGGGCGATGAAAATTTACCTTTAAACGGAAAACCCTGAGGGTATAAATTTCAAGGCATAACTATTAGAGTCAGAAATTATTCAATCAGTAGTTTTTAAATTCAATAAATAATTTACGCTAAACAATCCTTCATTAAATAAAAGATCAAGAATACTTAAGTTTGGAATAAAACCAGTTGTGGGTTTAAAAACCTGATAGTACTCCGGAAAATGAGTAATTCTATTATTTATTTTTAGATCATTCCTATAATCAAATTTATAAAATGGGAGATAAGTTGTGGTTTTTTTTAAATCCTGCTTTTTTCTTAAAATAGTAAAAACCGTATTTAAAACTGTTTCATTAAAATTAACCAACAATTCATGTTTTGAAAAGAATGCTGATTTTATTTCTTCTTCAAAATACTCAAAATAGGGCGAATTGCGATAAGCGCTTTCTATTGCACGCCAATGTTTACTTTGCCAGGGCTCTTGATAAGAAATCAGCTTTTCGCCAGTACATGTTTTATTACCCGAGTTGATAAGAGGAACACTTAATGTTAAAGCGCCTTGCGGACTAGCAATTACGTATCGGTTTCGAACACTTTGTTTAATAAAATGCTCTTGAGTTTCAATATAAACATCATTGTTGTTAAACAAAAAAGAACAATAAGCCAAGTTAGGGAATATCGCTGTGGGAAGTATAATTTGCGTTCTCATCTTGTAAAACGAAATTACCAAATTATATTACACAAGAAAAATGACATTTTTTCATTGTATCTTTGATGGCAAAGGTTTTGATTAATCAAAACGCAATTAAAAAATGAGTTTAAAAAGTAAAATCTTAAAAAAGATAAAATCCATGAGTACCAATAACGAAGAGGCATTGAAAGATGAGCAAACCATAAATCAGGGAACAACCGCTGAAAACACTGAAGCTACTACTGAAAATTCGACACCTGAATCGAATGATTCAGGTAAAAATGACACAGAAACTTCTTCTAATGAACAACAAATTATTGAACTAGAGAAAAAAATAGCAGAAGAAAAAGACAAATACCTTAGATTATATTCTGAGTTTGATAATTACAGAAAAAGAAGTATTCGCGAAAAAAGTGAATTAATTAAAACAGCAGGGGAAGATTTTTTTAAAGCAATACTTCCTGTAATTGATGACTTTGAACGCGCAATTAAAGCTGCTGATTCTACAGGTGATTTAAACGCTATTGCTGAAGGCGTACAGTTGATTTATAGTAAATTAAAATCAACATTGAAACAAAAAGGATTAGAAGAAATGGAAGCTTCAGGAAAAACATTTGATGCTGATGTAATGGAAGCTATTACAAGTATTCCTGCGCCAAACGACGATTTAAAAGGAAAAGTGGTTGATGAAATTGAAAAAGGTTATTCGTTAAACGGAAAAGTTATTCGATACGCTAAAGTGGTAATCGGCAACTAATCCGAATTTATAAAAAACAAATACATGTCTAAAAGAGATTTTTACGAAATATTAGGTGTTTCAAAAAATGCCGAAGCAGATGAGATTAAAAAAGCATACCGTAAGCTGGCCATAAAATTCCATCCGGATAAAAACCCTGGAGATAAGCAAGCAGAGGAAAAATTTAAAGAAGCAGCTGAAGCGTATGAGGTATTGAGTGACGCTAATAAACGTCAGCGTTACGATCAGTTTGGTCATGCTGGTGTAGGTGGTGCAGCTGGTGGCGGAGGTTTCCATGGTGGAGGAATGAACATGGACGATATTTTTTCACAATTCGGTGATATTTTCGGTGATTCATTTTTTGGTGGCGGAGGCAGAAGCAGAAGTGGCGGAGGCAGAAGAGCTAACCGAGGAACTAATTTGCGCATCAAAGTGAAATTAAATTTACAAGAAATTGCAAATGGTACCGAGAAGAAAATAAAGGTGAATAAAATGGTGGCTTGCAACACATGTAGTGGTTCCGGTGCAAAAAGCGGATCATACGATACGTGTAGGTCGTGTAACGGACAAGGTGTAGTAATACGCGTTACCCAAACCATTTTAGGCGCAATGCAAACACAAAGCACTTGTTCGGCATGTAGCGGAGAAGGACGTACTATTAAAGATAAATGTACAACATGTCATGGCGACGGGGTTGTGCGCGGAGAAGAATTAATCACAATTAATATTCCTGCAGGAGTTGCTGATGGTATGCAGCTTTCTATGTCGGGTAAAGGAAACGCGGCTGTGCGTGGAGGTGTTAACGGTGATTTAATTATTGCTATAGAAGAGGAAGAACATGAAGAATTAAAGCGTGATGGAGCAAACTTATTTTACGATTGCTATGTAAATTTTGCTGAAGCTGCTTTAGGAACAAATGTTGAAGTTCCATTGGTAGAGGGTAAAGCAAAAATAAAATTAGAGCCGGGTACACAAAGCGGAAAAGTACTGCGTTTAAAAGGAAAAGGATTACCTGAAATTAATTCATATGGAAAAGGCGATTTATTAGTAAACATTAATGTGTGCACACCCACAACGCTCAGCTCTGATGAACGAAAAATGATGGAGACACTTAAAAACTCAAAGAACTTTCAGCCAAACCCAAATAAGAAAGAAAAAGGATTTTTCGAACGCATGAAACAATACTTTGAATAATGCATACTATTAACGTAGAAGGAATTAAGGTTTATGCTTTTCATGGTTGTTTAAACGAAGAAGGGAAAATAGGAGGGAATTACATTGTTGATGTTTGTATGAAACTTGATTTTTCGGAAGCCGCTGAATCGGATGATTTAACAAAAACAATTGATTATGTAGATGTTTATCAAATCGTGAAAGAAGAGATGGCAATTCGCTCGAAATTAATCGAACACGTTGGAAAAAGAATTTTAGACCGTTTAAAAGAAAAGTTTCCTCAATTAATAAATTGTCAACTTAAAGTAACCAAAATAAATCCTCCAATGAACGGAAATGTGGAAAAGGTAAGCGTAGTATTGGAAGGATAATGAATTGTTGTTTGAATTGAATTTTTTTATACTTTTGTCAACCAAATAAATTGGTCCTGTGGCCGAGTGGCTAGGCAGAGCTCTGCAAAAGCTTCCACACCAGTTCGAATCTGGTCGGGACCTCTTAAAAACCTCCAGAATTGGAGGTTTTTTATTTTTCACCTAAATTTTGTAACCAAAATATTTTTTTTACGTTATAAACGGTATAAATCAAAAAGTTGTAAAAAAAGAATGATTAAACACCTACTTTAATTTTAATCACAAAAATATAGGCAACACTTCTACTTAGTTATTAATCCTTAAAAACTAAAACCTATGAAAAGTGTGCCCTTAAACAACTTGCTTACTGCTTATAACGAAGGTAATAAGTTAGCCCAAGAAGAATTAATGAGAAGAAGTTTAAGCTTTGTTAAAAGCAAAGTTTATTCAAACGATATTAAATGTCGTGACCAAAAAGAAGAATTGGTTATGCAGGTTATCGTAAAAATTCTAAATAAAATAGATACGTTTAAACCAAATACTAAACTTCCCGAATCTGGTTTTTGGGGATGGGTCGCAACCATTTGCTACAATACTTATATGGATTTCTGTAGAAACCAAAAGAAAACAAATCTTTTTATTAGCGTAGATGAAACCTATGAAGATGGTTCATTAAAAAATGAAATTGCCGGAGAAGATGCCTGGTTAAAATACATTTCAAAAAAAGATAAATTCATAAAGTTGGTTAGGACAGCTAAACAATTACCCGAAAAATATTTTACAATTATTAAATTAAAATATTGGTTCGATATGAATTATGAAGAAATTGCAGAATATATTAATGAAACCGAAAATAATGTTAGGGTGATGCATCATCGCGCATTAAAAAAATTGCATGCACATATAGTGCTGAAAGAAAACATACAAAACAGATGGGCCGCTTAAATGAAATATGTAATTTATAGAGTGTATTAGCCGGTAACTTTTTACCGGTTAAAAATTTGGATTAACTAAAAATTTAAATTTCCTTTTGACTTGAAACCTCTTTTGATAAGTTCTTTTTGTTAATTAACCAAATTCCAGATAAAATAATCAATATTGCTGTTAGCTGAAACACAACCACCTTTTCTCCATCTAGTGTTCCCCACATCACAGCAACAACAGGAATTAAGTAGGTGCAGGATGATGCAAAAATAGCGTTTGAGTTTTTAATCAAAACATTAAATAAAATAACAGAAATAGCAGAACCAACAATTGCTAGTATGCATACAAAACCCAAACTTTCCCAAGCAAGAGGATTTACATTAAGCCTGTAAAAAACATCTTCCCACAAATTTAATTCATCTGGTTTTCCAAAAATTAAATTTTGCACTATCGGAAAAACAAGAGTTATTGATCCAATAATGGTAAACGACCAAACCGATGCGGTTATTGAGTTTACTTCAGATAAATATCTTTTTATTCCGTTTACACTTATTGCATAACATAATGTAGCGCCTGCAACCATTAATGCAAACCAAATATTATTGTTGCTTTGCGAATTGCTTTTATCAAAACCAACTAGTAATAATGCTCCTAGCAGTCCGATAGCTACACCAATTATTTGGTTACGGCTTGGGCTTGTTTTAAAAAAAAACATTCCAACTAGTATTGCAAATATTGGAGTTAACGCATTAAGCATACCTGCAAGTGCGCTGCTAATACCTGTTTCTGCTTTTGTAAATAAAAATGCGGGGATAAGATTGCCAAATACCCCCATAATTATTAAACCCTTCCAGTTTTTCTTTAGGTTTACTTTATAATGTTTTACCAGTAACGGGAATAAAAATAAAAAGGCAATCACTATTCGTAAAGCAGCAACTTGCTCGCTGCTAAAAGCCTCTAACCCTCTTTTCATTAAAATAAAAGAACTGCCCCACACTAGTGATAATAAAATGAGTAAAAACCAGGATAAAAAAGATGTTTTCAAAAGCTTTAATATTTATAATTAATTACAGAGTTTGGTATAAAAATTTAATAATTGATTTACAAGATATTTATTGTCAAAATGATCTTGAATAAAAGAGCGGGCATTCTTTTTTATTTTCTGTTTTAGTTCATCGTTTTTACAAAGCGTTGTAATTGCGTCAGCAAATTCTTTGGGATTATCTGCGATAATAATATTTTCCAAATGCGTAACCGGAATTCCTTCTGCACCTATACTTGTTGAAATAATTGCTTTTCCCATAGCCATACCCTCTATTATTTTAATTCGCATTCCGCTACCCGACTGTAAAGGAACAAGCATTACATCGTGTTGATTATAAAAGGAAATATTATCTTCTACACTGCCTGTAAAATTTAGGTTTTTTGATGATTGTTCAAAGAAACGTTTAGGCATAAATCTTCCTGCAAAATTAAAAGTAACAGTTTCGTTATTTTTAAAATAAGGATGATATACTTCATTTAAAAACCAATCAACGCCTTCTATGTTTGGCATCCAATCCATAGAGCCAAGATGA
>CAZTCG010000038.1:0-589 GCA_964612005.1 uncultured Flavobacteriaceae bacterium
ACTTCTTCAATTTTCTCCTTAGGGTCAATAATAGGAACATCTTGTAACTCCAAGTGATGCTCGGCTATTAATGCTTCAATGCGTTCGCGGTTTCCTAAAAGAATTGGTTTGGCAATTCCTTCATCTTTAGCCACCTGAGCAGCTTTTAAAATTTTATAGTTATCTGCTTCCGCAAAAACAACTCGCTTTGGATTGGATTTTGCTTTTGTGGTTAACGAACGTACCAATTTATTGTCTTTTCCAAGACGGTTTTCCAATTCTAATTTATAGGCTTCCCAATCAGAAATTGTTTTTTTAGCAACACCAGATTCGATTGCTGCTTTTGCAACTGCGGGAGAAACTGTCCAAATTAAACGGTTATCAATAGGTTTTGGAATGATGTATTCAGGTCCGAATGATAAATTTTTCGAATTGTAGGCAATGTTTACATAATCAGGAACCGGTTCTTTGGCCAAACTTGCAATGGCATAAACGGCAGCCAATTTCATGGCTTCGTTAATTTGTGTTGCCCGAACATCTAAAGCACCCCTGAAAATAAATGGGAAACCAAGCACATTGTTTACCTGATTAGGATGATCGCTTCTTCCGG
>CAZTCG010000038.1:614-7589 GCA_964612005.1 uncultured Flavobacteriaceae bacterium
TTCTTCATAAGAAATTTCCGGAGTAGGATTTGCCAATGCAAAAACGATACAATTGCTTGCCATTTTTTGAATCATTTCTTTTTTCAAAATGTTTCCTTTAGATAAGCCAAGAAAAACATCTGCACCAGTAAGCGCATCTTCTAACGAATTTACATCAGTCCTTTTTGAGGCAAAAAACTTTTTTTGTTCATCTAAATCAGTTCGTTCAATTGTAATTGGACCTTTACTATCAAACATTAAAATGTTATCTTTTTTTACACCAACACCAATGTACAATTTTGCACAAGAAATGGCTGATGCTCCGGCACCGTTAATAACGATTTTAACATCTTCCATTTTTTTACCAGAAATTTCTACGGCATTCAACAATCCGGCAGCGGAGATAATTGCCGTTCCATGTTGATCATCATGCATCAATGGAATGTCGAGCTCTTCCTTAAGTCTTCGCTCAATTTCAAAGCATTCCGGGGCTTTAATATCCTCTAAATTTATTCCGCCAAAGGTTGGCGCAATGGCTTTAACTGTTTGTACAAACAAATCAATGTTTTTTGCATCTACTTCAATGTCGAAAACATCGATATCAGCAAAAATTTTAAATAATAATCCTTTTCCCTCCATTACTGGTTTTGAAGCCAACGGACCGATATCGCCTAATCCTAAAACTGCTGTACCATTTGATATTACGGCTACTAAGTTTCCTTTGGTGGTATATTTATAAACATCTTCGGGATTTTCTGCAATTTCTAAACAAGGTTCTGCAACACCTGGAGAGTAGGCTAGGGTTAAATCACGCTGAGTACTGTAGGGTTTGGTTGGAATTACCTCAATTTTTCCAGGTTTACCTTGAGAATGATAATCAAGTGCATCCTTTTTTCTAAAATCTGTCATAATATTAAATAGAACTTACGAAAATAGTTAATTCTACTTAAATAAACAACGTGTTATTTATCACGCAGGATATTCTACAAAATTTCGAGGTGTTTCGTACAGACGTATTTGTAATTCAAGTTCTTGATCAATCTTTGGTCGTAAAATTTCAAAAATAATGCGTGCAATATTTTCAGCTGTTGGGTTGAGGTTTTTAAACTCAACAGTATCTAGATTTAGATTTTTATGATCAAAGCGCTCTTCAATTTCTGATTTAATTAAAGAGCTTAACTCTTTTGTATCAATTACATAGCCTGTCTCGGGTTTTATAAAACCCGAAACTTTTACTATTAATTCATAGTTATGACCATGAAAATTTGGGTTATTACATAATCCAAAAACTTCATCATTTTTTTCATTTGTCCAATTTGGATTGGTTAGTCGGTGTGCAGCATTAAAATGCGCTTTTCTGAAAACAGAAGTTTTATATGTATTCATTATCTGAAAATGGTTAAATAGCCTTTAAAAAATTTATTGCCTTTTTTTGCATCTACAATAAAATAATAGGTACCAGCAGGTAAATCATTACCCAAATATTTTCCTCCCCAATTGTTTTTATAATTTACAGCACTATAAACTTCCTGACCATAACGATTAAAAATTTGAACTCTGTTTTCAGGATATTTTTCAAGATTTCCGATGTACCAAAAATCATTATCTCCGTCTCCATTAGGTGTTATACTATTATAAAAAACTAAATCTTCACTTGGTATAACTTCAACTTTAACATAATCAAGATATTTACAACCATATTGATCGGTTATTGTTAATATATAATTTGAGGTTACTTTTGGTGAAACATCCGGATTAAAAGTAGTATTATAATTTACTAAACTTGTTGGCGACCACCATTGATAAAGTAAAGACGAATCTTTTGGGAAGGCCTCTAATGTAATTGTTTCACCTTCTTTCATAATCGTATCATTACCTGCACTAATTGTGAGGTCATGAACAACAATAGTTACAAAATCTGTTTTAGTTCCACAGGTTGGTGATGTAATTTGTAATGTATATTGAGTAGTAATTGTTGGTAATGCATTTACTGAGGGTGATGTTGTATCGCTTAATCCAAAATTTGGTTTCCAATTGAATGTATATGGATTGATGTAATTTAAGTCGCTACCAATAATAACAGGATTTACCGCATCATGACATAAATCTTTATCAGGGCCGGCATTCATTTTAATAATGTCGTCAATAGCTATTTTAACAGAGTCAACAGCAACAGAATCTCTTGAATCCTTTACAAAAATTGTATAAGTTGTAGCTATTGAAATTGAAACTGTGGGGTTAAGTGCCGTCACAGAATTAAGTCCGGTTGCCGGTGACCATAATACAGAGTAGGGTGGAACACCTCCTGTAATTGTAGGGTTTCCACCAATAGTTGTTGCACTATTTGGGCATACAATTTTATCTTCTCCTGCATCAACAACCGGTTGTGCTTGTAGTTTATTCAACAATAAAAGCAGGTGAAAAATAAAAAAAGGAATAAACCTATGCATGTTGTAAATTACCTAATGATACAAAAATAGTCAATGCAATGATAAAACACTTTTTAAAAAATTATTGAGGTGTATTATCGGGTAAAAGTTGTTTAAAACGCTTAATTACATCTTCCATTTTTTCTGTTGATTTGCCACCGGCTGCATTTTTATGCCCACCACCACTGAAGTATTTTCTGGCAAAAACATTTACATCAAATTTACCTTTACTTCGAAATGAAATTTTAATGATACCATCACGCTCGGCAAAAAAAGCAGAAAGTTTTATGCCTCTTATCGAAAGTGGATAATTTACAACACCTTCTGTATCTCCGCGCTCAAAATTAAATTTATCTTGTTCTTTTTGAGTTAATGAAATTAACGCCGCATGAAACTGAGGGAAAACCTGCATCTTTTCAGACAAACAAAATCCAAGTAATTTTAAGCGATTTTCTGTATTATCGTCATGCACTGCATTATAAATATCAGAATGATTGATTCCTTTTTCTATTAAATCAGCGGCTATTTTATGTGTTTTTGAGCTGGTTGATGGGAATCGAAATCCTCCGGTATCAGTTAAAATTCCAGTATATATGCAAGTGGCGATTTTTGTATTGATAAGGTTTTTTCCTTTTAACAAGCTAATGAATTCATATATCAATTCGCAAGTTGAGGAAGCTTCAACATCATGGTAATATAACTGGGCATAATTTTCAGGTTGCTGATGGTGATCAATCATGATTTTGATGCAGGGGTTTTTAACGATCACTTTTCCCAATTCTTCAATTCGGCTAACCGAATTAAAATCGAGTGTAAAAATCAAATCTGATTTTTCAATATAGGTTTCTGTTTTTTTACGTTCAGAAGAATGATTAAGTACCTCTTTATTTCCCGGTAGCCATTTTAAAAAATTTGGATAATCATTCGGCACAATTACTTTAACCTTCTTCTTAAATAATTTTAAAAAATGGTAAAGCGCTAGTGATGAACCCATGGCATCGCCATCAGGGCTCCAGTGAGTTACTATGGAAATAGTATTAGCTTTTTCGATTGCTCTTTTAAATTGAGTTGCACTATTTTTATGCATTGATTAGTTGTTGATTAAAACTTCGCCAGATAATTCTTTTGAACGTAAAGTTGCTTTTTCTATTCCTAGTATGATATTGTCGTTTACATTGGAGGTATTAAAATGATTTAATGCTGCTTCGGTTGTTCCACCTTTTGAAGCTACCATTTTAATAAGTTCGGCTGTTTTTTTAGGACTTTTATCTAACATTTCAGCAGCACCAACAAGTGTTTGCTTAACAAGAATTTCAGCCATTTCAGCATTCATTCCCACTTTAATTGCCGCCTCAATCATTTGTTGCGCAAGATAAAAGAAATATGCCGGACCACTTCCGCTTAATGCAGTTACTGCATCCAATAATTTTTCATCATCAGTTTCTAAAATTTTACCGGTTAACGATATAAAATCTTTCACCTGATTTTTTTGATATTCATTTAAACCATTACTCTTGCAAAATACAGTCATCCCTTTTGCATAAAGAGCCGGAGCATTTGGCATTGCTCTTACTACATGAACATGGTTTAAACTATGTTGAATGGTAATGCCAGCCATAATGCTTATTACAACAGCAGAAGATTTTACCTTTCCTTTTAATTGAATAGATAATTCATTGAAATCCTGAGGTTTAACAGCCAATAAGATTAAATCAGATTGATTAAATTGTGTGCAACCTGGAGTTTCTACAATTCCAATATTTTTCAATTGAAGTTCAGTTCTTCTGTCTTCATTTTTTTCAATTAACAAGAGATTTTCTTTTTCAACCCAATTTCCATCTAATAAAAAATGAGCATAAATAAGACCCATATTTCCACAACCAACAATACACAATTTCATGTTCCTGTATTTAATTAAGGCATGAAATTAATAAATGTGCATTAAATGCATGTTATATTGTTTCATAAAAATTAAAATAATATTCCTTTTCATCCTTATATTTATTTAAATACTTTTGTTTAGTGAATGAATTTAACTGGGATATATTTTCTTTAAAGAATGACAAAGAAGAATTCAGAAAGTATTCGTTAATTGCGTTTTTACACCATTATAACAACAATAAAGTATACCGAGAATTTGTAAATTACCTAAAAATTCGTCCGGAAAAAATAAACGAAATTGATCAAATTCCGTTTTTACCAATTCAGTTTTTTAAATCCCACGCTATAAATACATATCCATCTCATCAGCATGTATTTGTTAGTAGTGGCACTACAGGATATAAAACTTCCAAGCATTTTGTACATGATTTACAAGTTTATCAAAAAAGCTATTTGAGTGCATTTCAACTTTTTTTCGGAGATATTGAAGAATACTGTATTTTGGCTTTATTGCCATCTTATTTAGAACGAGAAGGATCCTCTCTTGTTTTTATGGTAGATGATTTAATTAAAAAATCAAAACATTCATTAAGTTCTTTTTACATTAATGATTTAGAAAAATTAATTGAGGTAATTGAAATATTAAAAAGTCAAAATCAAAAAACAATTTTGTTGGGAGTTAGTTATGCTCTTCTTGATTTAGCAGAAAAAAACATAAGACTTAACGATAATTTCTTTGTTATGGAAACCGGCGGAATGAAAGGGAAAAGAAAGGAAATGGTAAAACCGGAGTTGCATCAACAATTAAAAAATGGCTTTGACGTAAGTACAATTTATTCAGAATACGGAATGACAGAATTATTATCTCAAGCCTACAGTAAATCGGATGGGATATATGTTACACCACCATGGATGAAAATATTAATTTCTGAAATAACAGATAATCGTGCTATACTTGAAAATGAAAGAACAGGTTTAATAAATGTAATAGATTTAGCAAATTGGTATTCTTGTCCTTTTATTGCAACTCAAGATTTAGGGAAAATAATAGGAAACAATCAGTTTGAAATAATGGGAAGATTGGACAGTAGCGACTTAAGAGGCTGTAATTTACTAATACAATAAATATGATTAAAAATAGTTTTTTTAAACTTACTTTTTTACTAATAATATCTTCAATTAAATTAAATTCTCAAAACGGAGAGATTCGACTTTTAAGTAAAATTCATGCTGATAGTTCATTATTTATGAATAATTCAAGCATATTTTTATCAAATTCTGCAGCACCATTAGCGGTTACTAATCCAATTGTTTTTATTGTTACCGGATTAGTTACAAAAAATGAAAATTTGAAACGTGAAGGCTATCGATCTGCTGTAGCACTTTCATTAAATATGGGTTTAACAGTTGGGTTAAAATATGCTGTTAACAGAAAGCGACCTTTTGTTACCTACCCTGAATATTTAAAACCTAAAACACATGTTGGTCCATATTCATTTCCCTCCGGACATACATCAACTGCTTTTTCAATGGCTACTTCACTTACATTGGCAACAAAAAAATGGTATGTTGCAGTGCCCGCCTATTTATGGGCTTCCGGTGTTGCTTATTCCAGAATGTATTTAGGAGTTCATTATCCAAGTGATTTGTTAGGAGGAATTGTTATTGGAGTTGGAACTTCTTTACTTACCTGGAAATTAGACCAGGTTTTACAATCAAAAATTAAATGAAAAAATGAACTCTTAATTTAACAATTAAAAAGTTACTATTAGCAATGAATATTAATTAACTTTGAAGGTTGTTTTTCGGTCATAATTTTGTGACTGAAGAAGCGGAGCTATAAATAAAAATACACGTTGAAAACCATCAAAATTTTAATTACCGGAGGTGCAGGTTTTATAGGTAGTAATTTATGCGACTATTTTATTAAAAAAGGTTACGAAGTAATTTGCCTTGATAATTTCTCTACCGGAAAAAAAGAAAACATTAATCATTTACTGGCAAATGATTTATTTACTTTGATCGAAGGCGACATAAGAGATCTAGCTGCTTGTAAAACTGCTTGTAATGAAGTTGATTATGTTTTACATCAAGCAGCATTGGGTTCTGTGCCAAGAAGTATAAACGATCCGATAACAACCAATACTGTAAATGTTGATGGATTTTTGAATATGTTGATTGCTTCAAGAGATGCAAATGTAAAACGCTTTGTTTATGCAGCCAGTAGTAGCACCTATGGCGATAGCGAATCTTTACCAAAAGTAGAGGATATTATTGGAAAGCCATTATCACCATATGCTGTAACAAAATATGTAAATGAATTGTATGCACATGTATTTGGATTAAATTACGGATTACAATGTATTGGGTTGAGGTATTTTAATGTTTATGGAAGAAGGCAAGATCCAAATGGAGCATATGCAGCTGCAATTCCTAAATTTTGTATGCAATTAATGAATTATGAAAGTCCGGTTATAAATGGCGATGGTACCAATAGCCGAGATTTTACCTACATTGAAAATGTATTGCAAATGAATGAATTGGCAATGCTTACCGAAAATAAAGATGCAATAGGACAAGTATTTAATACTGCAGTTGGTGAACGCACTGATTTAACTCAATTGCTGAGTTTACTTAAATCATATTTAAGTGAAAATGGATTTACTGAATTCGTAGAAAAATATCT
>CAZTCG010000038.1:7599-10200 GCA_964612005.1 uncultured Flavobacteriaceae bacterium
GATTCAAAAATTGGTTCAGTTAAAATTATTCATGGCCCAAACAGAAAAGGAGATATTCCACATTCGTTAGCAAGTATTGACAAGGCAAAAAGCATTTTAGGATATGAACCTTCACATAATTTAAAAGTAGGATTAAAAGATTCAGTGGAGTGGTATTGGGAGAATTTGAAAAATAATTGTTTTATTTAAGTATTTTGAATAAGAGCAGTTTAAATATTAGAAAATCATTTCTAAGTTTAATAGAGTTATTTGCAACGTTTAAAAAAAATATTATAAATGCAGGGCTTTATTTTGGAGGCTCTATTGCTCAATCTTTATTGGCTTTATTTGCCCAGCCAATTTATTCCAAATTTATCAGCTCAACTGAATTTGGAATTTTAGGTTATTTCGATGCTTTAAAAAATTTATTTGCTCCAATTTTTATTGCTGGTATTACCACAACTTACATTATAAAATTTTTCAATCAAAATGAAGAAGAAAATAAAAAAATGCTTTTTAATATTACTTTTTATATCTGCATTTTTAATACTTTATTAATTCTAATTTCCTATTTAATCATATTCCTTTATTTCAAAGCGCTTTCAATTCAAATTCCCTTATATCCCTTTGTATTCTTTATGCTTTCCTCTATTTTCTTTGACAATCTTAAAAATATCATTTTAACAAATTATAAATTAAGAAAGAAAGCATTTTACTATTTTATCTTTTCGACATTGTCTGCAATTTTAAATTTTGGATTGGGAATTTTATTTGTTTCTTTTTTTGAAATGGGATTAATTGGTCGTATGTCTGCTCCTATTGTTGCATCAATATTAATCTTACCAATTTGCTACGTAATCTTAAAAAATTATTCAATAAAATATTTCAGTTTAAGTTATTTTATTTCAATTTTTAAAATTTCTCTTCCATTACTTATTTCAAGCTATGGATTTGTATTAATAACAAATATCGATCGCTTTTTTCTTGAACGCCAAAATGACTTATCCGAATTTGGTTTATATAATATCGGTATTACAATTGCAGGTTATTTACAGTTAATTTACATTTCTTTAAACCAGTCTTTTGAACCCGATATTTTAAAGGCTTCGGTTGATAGAAACAAAAGAAGAATTGCCAAATTATTTTTGGTAATGTTCATTCCATACTCAATATTAATCCTTTTATTTACGCTATTTAGTGATGGTATTTTATCTGCTTTAACAGCAGGAAAATTTATGGGTTCGAAAGAATACATGAACATTTCCATAATTTCTGTTTTATTGTTATCAGTATTCTATTTTTTCGAGAAAATTTTAATGGGATTGGATAAGCCCAAGCAAATGTCGTATGTAAATTTAATTGGAGCAATCATGGCTATAATTATTATGTATTTATGCACATCATTTGGCGGTTTTAAGGGTGGAGTCTACGGTAAGATACTAATAAATATTTCACTTATTTTTTTCTCCTTAATCTTTATAATTACTTCAAGTAAAAAGGAAAAACATGCATTATAATGAAGAATATTTTAAATGGCAAAAAAGTTCTGGCGAATTTGGAGCTAAGGCAGACCGATTTAAGTTTATAAATCACTTAAATGAAAGCTTAAATGTAATTGACTTTGGTTGTGGCGGTGCTTATCTTCTCGCATCACTTCCTGGTAAAAATAAAATTGGCATTGAAATAAACGAGACTGCAAAAAAACAAGCCAGGGAAAATGGAATAAATGTAGTTAGTAGCATTAATGAAATAGAAGATGATTGGGCAGATGTTATCATTTCAAATCACGCATTAGAACATTGTCATAATCCACTGCAAGAGTTAAAAAATTTATACCCAAAATTAAAAAAAGAGGGTAAAATTATTTTTGTAACTCCTTTAGAAGTTTATACAACATATACTATTGATGACATCAACCAGCATCTTTTCACATGGTCACCTCAAAATATTGGAAATTTATTTACTCATGCAGGATTTAAAGTTGAAGATTCAAAAATTATAAAGTTCAGATGGCCACCTTATGCAAGGCATATATACAATAAATTTGGTAAGCTTGTTTTTAGTATAGTTGCTAAAATTTATTCTCGCTGGAAAGGAGATTTATTTGAGGTAATTACCGTTGCACGAAAATAACATGTTTGAAATTCCTATTGTATTTATAATTTTCAATCGGCCTGATACTACAAAAAAAGTTTTCGAAAAAATCAGAGAGATAAAACCATCTAAATTGTATATCATTTCGGATGGACCTCGTGAAAATAACTCTGCTGATATTGAAAAAATTAATGAGGCTAGAAATATTATTGAAATAATTGATTGGGAATGTGAAATCCATAAAAAATATTCAGATGTTAATTTAGGATGTGGCATTAATGTATCGGAAGGTATAAGTTGGGTTTTTGAAAAGGAAGAAATGGCAATAATTCTAGAAGATGATTGTTTACCTACAATTTCATTTTTTAGTTATGCAAAGGAACTTTTAATTAAATACAAAGATGATAATCGAATAATGCATATCGGAGGAACAAATTGGCATCCTGAATACAAACATAAAGACAATGCAAGTTATTTTTTTAGCAAGGATGCGCACATTTGGGGATGGGCAACATGGAAAAGAGCTTG
>CAZTCG010000039.1:0-576 GCA_964612005.1 uncultured Flavobacteriaceae bacterium
ATCCTTGGTAATTGTAGGAATTTTCATAGTAATAGGCTTCTCTGTTCTGCCATATGAATTTTCCATTACAATGCTGTATTCTAATCTACCTTCCTGACCTAATTCTTTACGAACAACTTTTTTTAATAAGTTGATGTAGTGTTCTTCTAACCATTCATAAAAACATCGCGAAGGAACTTGAATCGTCAATACATTGTCTTGTAATTTAACAGGTTTAATTGGCTCGAACCATGTTTTGAAATTTTGGGCATTCACATTATCTTTAATTACTTCAAGACAACTTTTCCATACCGATTCAAAAGTTTTTTTCTCCATTAACATAAATTTTTTCAGTGTTTTTTTTAATTAAACAATATGTTGTTTATAATATTTCTAATAGGTGAATTTCAGATAACAAATAAATACTAAAAATTCATTAAAAAAAAATTTTTTTTCTATTGCACAATTAAAATTTTATCAAATCGAAAAAAAATTTTTTCATGTAATAATTTTTTATAGAAAATTATTTTTAATCACATTATTTGATGCATGAGTTGTAATTTGAAAATTATCCTTATTCATCAAAACATCGATTCT
>CAZTCG010000039.1:586-4791 GCA_964612005.1 uncultured Flavobacteriaceae bacterium
TCTACCAAGCCAAATGCCTGCCCAACCAACTTGCGTAACCATTACTTTTTTATTTTTTTTATTATCAAAAAAAACTGGTTGATCTAAAAAAGTATGCGTATGCCCACCAATAATTAAATCAATATTTTCAGTTTCTGTTGCGAGTAACTGATCATTTGGTTTTTTATTTTCACTCGTGTATCCTAAATGAGACAAGCAAATAATAAAATCACACTTCTCATCAAACTTTAATAATCGTGCAAATTCATTTGCTTTTTCTATCGGATTTAGATGAACAGTATCTTGAAATAAGTTAGCAGGAACCAAGCCCGACAATTCAATACCAACTCCTAAAATACCAATACGTATTCCATATTTATTTAGTACACGATATGGTTTAATTTTATTTTTAAGATTGGTATTGTCGAAATTATAATTACAATTAATGATATTAAAATTTGCATGCTGCATTTGCTTCACAATGTTATCAATACCTAAATCAAAATCATGATTACCCAATGTCATGCAATCATAACCCATACTACTCATCAACTTAAATTCTAATTCTCCCGAATAAAAATTAAAATAAGGCGTGCCTTGAAAAACATCACCGGCATCAAGCAGTAACACATTTTTTTCTTCAGCACGAATTTGATTGATTAATTTGGCTCGAGCTTCAAAACCTCCAAGACCAGGATATTTAGGGTCGTTTAAGGGAAATGCTTCTATTCTACTATGAACATCATTTGTATATAAAATAGTAATTTTATTAATTCCTTTTTTGGAATACTCATTTTGTGACAAAATAGGAAAACCACTTGTAAAACAAGCTGTACCAAAAACAAATTTTATAAAATCTCTTCTATTTTGATAATTGAATTCTGCCATCTTTTATGGATGATATTTTATTTCCTTTTTTTGATTCGTCTAAACAATATTCAATTAACGCTGTACGTATTAATTTTTTTAACTGTATTTTTTGAATTGAATTTTTAAAAAACACCATATTATCACCACCATTAACTAGATAATCCGATGTAAGAACTTTATAATTCTTTTGATGATTAAGTAATTCACTTCCTATAATAACTTCTGTAGCTGAATTATTTTGAATTTTTAATTTCAATTGACTAACAGGCATGCCCCCTTTTTTTGCAATAAAATCAAGCAATTGTAACATTCCTATAGAATCTAGTGTAACTATTACTAATTCATTATCAAAAGGCATTAATTCAAATATTTTACCTGTGGTTAAATTACCTGCAGGAACATTTGTTCTTAAACCACCATTGTTAAGCAAAACAAAATCTGCTTTAGTGGTTGGGTCATTTAAATAATCAACATGTTTTTTAAAAAGTGCATCACACGCAAAATTTCCAAGATTACCTTCAGGTGTTTCTTTTATAAGAGGCTCAACAACTTCAGCAAGTTGCTGATTCATTGAATCCTGAATTTTTTTTTGATACGGTAAAATTTGTTGATGAATACTGCTATCGTATAATGACAAGTTAGTTTCGTAATGCCTTGCTTCTACTTTAATTTTTGATTTTGAAACGCAGGAACTTATTAAAATTAAATAAAGAAGAAACCAAGAATATGTAACTCTAATATACATTCTCAAATATGATATAATTAAATTAAATATAGTGATTTATAATTTTACATAATTGTTAGGCATACATTAAATATCATTTGAGAATTTGCATAAAAAAAGGCTGTCTTTTTAAGACAGCCTTTACTTCATTATTATAACTAATGAAATTAGTTTAGTTTAAAGTTAATTGGCAAGTTAAAATAAACAGGAACGCTTCTACCGTTTTGTTTACCTGCTTTCCATTTAGGCATTGCTTTTACAACGCGTTGTGCTTCTCTTGATAAGCCTTCGCCACCAGCAACACCACGTAAAATTTCAGTATTACTAATTGAACCATCAGGATTTACAACGAACTTCACAAACACTTTTCCTTGTATGCCTGCTTCTTTTTCAACTTGAGGGTAATTAATATTATTTTGAAGATATTTCATTAACTCTCCCATTCCACCTGGAAACTCAGGCATCTCTTCAACCACTGTAAAAATTTCAGGAGCTTTTTCTTCCACTACTCCATTTCCATCACCTTCACTTGGTATAACCACTTCATCACCACTACCTTCTTGAGTAACAGTACCAACATTAGTTTCTGTTAGTTGTTCCTGTGGAGGAGGTGGATCAGTTTCAACTGCATCATCTTTAATAATTGGTGGTACAAATTTTACCATTTCAATTGCCGGAGGCGGTGGTGGCGGTGGCGGTGGCGGTGGCTCACTTTCATCCAAAGGTGGAGGAGTTAAGTCAATTGCCGCTACATCAATAACAGTTTCTTTTTTTACTTCTTCTCCTTTCATACTTAAAATTGCTTTTATTGCAAAAGCTAATCCAGTAGAAAGCACTAAACCAAGAAGAATTAAAGTAACTGTTCGGTTGTAGTTTGAGCGTATCTCATACGCTCCGTAATTTTGGTTTCTGCGATCAAAAACCAAATCATTACGCTGCGGAGAAACTACATTATTCCAGTTTACTTGCATATTGTAATTTTTTTAAATTCGTTTAATTTGAAAAAATCAAATTATTTAACTTTTTGTTGCAACAATTCAAACTCTTTTTGAGTCATCTCAACTCCGATAACTCGCTTACCAACATCACAAATTTTTAATTCATCCAACATGTCTATAGCGTTTCGGTAAGTTGCCTGATCGTCTGTTTTTATAAGAACTGTAACTGCTCTAGGATCAGCTAATACCTTATTTACATTTTGAGTAATTGTGGTATCCGCTAGTTTTTTTGATACACCTTCGTTTGTTACTTTTTTCTTCTCAGTAATAGTCCACTCATTTTTTTCTAATAACAATTTGTGAAGACCATCTTTTGAAAAATTTGTTTCTAACAACTGTGTTGCAGGCTTACCATCTTTATTTCCTTCTTCGTAAAACTGACCAGCATAATAAAAAATTCGATCATCCTTAGTTAATAAAAAGGTAAGACCATTTTTCACTTCAGGTTGTTCAATATTTGGATCATCTGGAGGAACTGGCAAACTTAATTCCATAGATTTAGGTTTGCTGAACGTTGATGTTAATACGAAGAAAGTTAACAATAAGAAAGCCAAATCAACCATAGGTGTCATGTCAACGCGAGTTGACTGCTTTTTGGCGCGTTTTTTACCGCCTTTACCGTGGCCTCCGCCACCACCTTCTGCAATTTCTGCCATTGTTTATACTTTTTGTTACTTCTTAGCAGGGGCAGTTTCGCCACCTTCCATGGAAGTAATTAAATTGAATTGATAAATTTTTAAATCGGTAAATGTTTTAAATACATCTTTTACATAGACATATTTAACCTTGCTATCTGCTTTTATTGCATAGCGTGGTTTTTCAGCTTTAAATTCTTGTCCTTTTTCTTTGGCTTCATCTTTTGCTCTTTTATATACAGCATTTGCTTCCTGAGCAGCATATAGAATCCAATCTTTTAACTGTGGATTATTTAAAGAATCATTTGGAACACCTTTTTGTGGTTGAAACTTTAAACGCTCTCCTTCAGTTGCATCTAAATATCTTGGTAAATCTTTTATATCAACACCAAAACTTGATAAACCACCAAATTTTTTCAACTGATCTGCATTAAATTTTACTTTGTATTTATCTGCCATTTTAGTTAAAGCATTCATTTTAGCTTCAGCATTACTGATACCAAAAAATGGTCTGCCAATATTATCAACAGTTACCATAATAGTATTTTCAGGCAATAGCTTATCAGATACTGAAGAAGGTGGATCAACCACAACTGGTTCAGCCATTCTGAATGATGCAGTTAACATAAAAAAGGTAACAAGAAGAAAAGCCAAATCCACCATCGGCGTCATGTCGATTGAAGGTGAACCTTTTGCAATTTTAATTTTTGGCATTTTTCTCTTTTTACGTTTATTTTAAAACAAAAATTTATTTACCTGAAGTTTGGAACTCTTGCACAATTGTGAAACCAGCTTCATCCATTGCATAAGTTAATTGATCTACACGATTTGAAAATAAATTGTAGAAAATAATTGCTAATGCAGAAGACAAGATACCAACTAATGTATTTACAAGTGCCTCAGAGATACCTGTTGCAAGAGCTGCTGTATCAGGCGTTCCAGCTGCAGCTAAGGCACCGAAAGCACGAATCATACCTACAACTGTTCCAATTAAACCTA
>CAZTCG010000039.1:4801-10174 GCA_964612005.1 uncultured Flavobacteriaceae bacterium
AGTTGAAATCACCACCATGTTTTTAGATAACATTGGTAATTCTAAAGCAGTTGCTTCTTCCAATGCTTTTTGAATAGCATGAACTTTAGCTTCTTTATCCATTTTAGAATCGTTCTCTACAAATTGATATTTTAATAAACCTTCTTTTACAACATTTCCTAATGAACCTTTTTGTTTGTCACACTCTGCTAATGCAGTTTCCATATCATGACTAGCAATAAGATCTTTTATTCTTCCAACAAAAGCAGCAACATTACCTTTACCTGTAGCTTTTTGAATAGTAATGAAACGCTCAATAGCAAATACTAATACTGTTAAAAATACTCCTAATAAAACGGGTACAATGAACCCACCTTTGTACATAATACCTGCAAAGTTGTGCGGATGCCCTTTTTCCGGACCATCTGCATCAAAATTACTTGGATTTCCTAGGAAGAATTTAAAAATTACAATCCCGATTACTAAACAAATTACAATTGCCAATGCGGAAACGATAAATGAAAATCCGCCTGATGTTTTGTTGTTACTCATACTTGTTGTTTTTTATTTTTTTGATTTTAAATTTAAAGCCTTCAAACTTACTAAAATTGTTTTAATAACAAAAACCATATTGTTATCAATTCGTTAAATTTTCAACAATTAAATAACGGCACTAAACCCATTAAAATTGTACTGAACAAACTATATTAGCAAAATATTTTACTAACCCCTGTTTATAAATGGAATTAGATGTTCTGTTTGAAGATAATCACATAATTGCTATTAATAAAAAATCATCGCAATTGGTACAAGGAGATAAAACCAATGATGAGCCTTTAAGTGAATATGTGAAAAAATATCTAAAGCTAAAATACGACAAACCCGGCGAAGTTTTTTTGGGTGTTGTTCATCGTTTAGACCGACCAGTAAGTGGAATTGTATTATTTGCTAAAACTTCAAAAGCACTATCCAGATTGAACGAACTTTTTCGTACAAAAAACATTCAGAAAACCTACTGGGCAATTGTAAAAAATGAGCCTAAAAAACAAGAAGACCGATTGATTAATTATTTAATTAAAAACGAAAAAACAAATAAGAGTAAAGCATTTGATGAGGAACGAAAGGGTGCACTTCGTTCAGAATTGAGTTATAAAGTAGTGGGGAAAACCGATAATTACTATTTACTGGAAGTGTTACCTGTAACCGGAAGACATCATCAGATAAGGGTTCAACTTTCGCATATGGGTTGCCCAATTAAAGGTGACTTAAAATATGGTTTTGATAGAAGTAATAAAGATGCGAGTATCCATCTTCATGCCCGTAAAATTGAATTTATTCATCCTGTAAAAAATGAACCAATAATTATTGTAGCTAAACCTCCTGTTGATCCAATTTGGAATGCAATAGGAAATTTCTAGTTTAGAGTTTAGGGTTTTAAAAAAAGCCTTAAGGGATTAAAAATTAAAACCTCATTAAGAAGATTTAAAAAGGCTATCAACAAACTCAACGCGATTAAAAACCTGCAAATCATTCATTTTTTCACCTACGCCAATATATTTAACCGGGATTTTAAATTGATCGGAAATTCCAATTACTACTCCGCCTTTTGCAGTTCCATCTAATTTAGTTAATGCAAGTGCATTTACTTCAGTAGCTGCTGTAAATTGTTTGCATTGCTCAATAGCGTTTTGTCCGGTTGATGCATCAAGTACCAATAATATTTCATGAGGTGCATCCGGCACCACTTTTTTCATTACCATTTTAATTTTGGTAAGCTCGTTCATTAAATTTACTTTATTATGTAAACGACCTGCAGTATCAATAATGATTACGTCACTTCCTCGAGCAACACCTGAACTCAAAGTATCATAAGCAACTGAAGCCGGATCGGCACCCATGCCTTGAGAAACAATGGGCACATCAACGCGCTGACTCCATATTGTTAGCTGGTCAACTGCTGCTGCCCTGAACGTATCAGCAGCTCCCAATAAAACCTGTTTGCCTTTATGTTTAAATGCGTGAGCCAGCTTACCAATTGTAGTAGTTTTACCAACTCCGTTAACACCAACAACCATTATTACATATGGTTTTTTATTTTCCGGAATTACAAAATCGTTTTCGTCTATACTATTGTTTTCGGTTAATAAATGGGCAATTTCTTCTTTTAAGATAGAATTTAATTGAGAGGTACTGGTGTATTTATCTTTTGCTGCACGTTCTTCAATACGCTTAATAATTTTAATTGTTGTTTCAACACCAACATCTGAAGTAATTAAAACCTCTTCTAGATTATCTAAAACTTCAGCATCCACTGTACTTTTACCAACAATGGCTTTTGCAATTTTCGAAAAAAATCCTTCTTTGGTTTTTTCCAATCCTTTATCTAACGATTCTTTTTTTTCTTTACTGAAGAAACTAAATAGGCCCATACTTCTTTACTTAATTTCAAATTCTAATTTCACAGTAATGCTGGCTGTTTTTCTTTTAGAAGTAGTGTTGAAAGTTCCTCCCCAAGAATAATCTTCGGTTGAATTTTGAGCTGTAATCTGAAAAATACCCATGTTTGCGCTTTTCAACTCACCAATTGAATTGTCTGCGTTTTCAGCAATATTTTTTGCTCTATCGAAACCATCTTTGGTTGCATTTGATAATAAATCCAACTTTAATTCTGAAAGTTTTGTATAAAAATACTCTGGCTGGAATGAGTTAAATTCAATACCTGAATCAATCAACTCTGTTATTTCTCTTGAAATTTGTTCTACTTTATCAACCGAATTGGATTCAATTTGAACATTCTGTGTTAATACATAACCAGTAAATTCCTGACGGATTAAACTTCCCTGATCATTGTAAACATTATTAAATGATTTATCAATGATGACAGATGCAAAAACAATTTCTTTTTCCTGAATTCCTTTTTGAGAAAAATAATTTTTTACTGTTTCTACATCCGACTTAATTAATTGATAAGCTTCTTTTAAAGTAAACGCACGCTGACTGAACGAACCTTTCCAAACTATTAAATCAGCCGAAAAATCTTTTTGTGCTAATCCTGTAACTTTAATAGTGTTTAGATCATTGTGTGTTTTACGCCATGCGCTAGATAGTAAATTTGTTGCAACAACAATTGCAATTGCTATTACTAGACTCGATATAACTTTGTATTTCATTTTACAAATTATTTAAATACGAAATTAAAAACAGAAAAAGCTTCAACCAAATTTGGAAGAAGCTTCTAACTAATTTTTAATTTACTTAATTATTTAGATTTCAAAAAATCCTGAATATGATCGTTGTGAACGATTTCTTCTTTAAATGTATAAGCTCCGGTTTTTGGTGATTTTACCATTTTAATCACTTTTGTAAAATCTTTACCTTTTCCGGTTTTTAATGTTGCTACAACTTTCTTTGCCATGACTACTAATCGTTAATTGTTATTTAATTTCTTTGTGAACAGTCATTTTTTTAAGAATCGGATTGTATTTTTTCAATTCAATTCTTTCAGGTGTGTTTTTCTTGTTCTTTTTAGTAATGTAACGGCTTGTTCCTGGTAAACCGCTGTCTTTGTGCTCAGTACACTCTAATATTACCTGAATTCTGTTTTGTTTCTTTGCCATTTCTAATAGTTTTTACTTAAACGGGGCTGCAAATGTAATTTATTTTTCTTGAATTAACCTAATTTTTCTTTAAAATTCCTTCTTCTTTCATCACTTTTTCAATTTCCTCTGTCTTTTTTGGAAGTTTTCCTGATAAATTTATAGGTTCGTTTTCTGTAATTAATATATCATCCTCAATTCTAACACCAATATTCCACCATTTTTTATCGCAAGGTGAGTTTTCTGCAATATAAATTCCCGGCTCTACAGTAATTACGCTATTTGCTTTTAGTTTTCCGTAAGTACCTGCATCATGAACATCCAGACCTAAATAATGCGAAGTACCATGAAAAAAATAATCCTGAAAATCATTTGCTTCTTTAATAATATTTAATTCCAATAATCCTTTTTTTATTACTTCAACTGCTGCATTGTGAGGATCTCTGAAATTATTCCCTTTTTTACAAGCGTTTATTCCTGCTTCCTGAGCTTTTAAAACTAAATCATAAATTTTTTTTTGTTCATCTGAAAATTTACCATTCACAGGTAATGTTCGGGTTACATCAGCAGTATAACCATGGTATTCTGCGCCTGCATCAACAACTAACAAACTATTTTTTTCAAATTTTCTTCTATTGGTGATGTAATGTAGTACACAGGTGTTTTCGGCATTACCAACAATCGATGGATAACCAACATATTCTGAACCATTAAACTTAAATCCAAATTCAATTAATGCCTGAGCTTTGTATTCAGTCATGTTGGGTTCTAGTGATTTCATTAAATCAAGATGTGCATCGCAGGTAATTTTAATTGCTTTATTTAACAACGCTAATTCTTCATTACTCTTAATTTCTCGTAAAGCAGACATCATCGAATAAAAATTACTTGAATTTTTTTTCTCAGCATATTTTTTTGTTTTTTCGTTAAATGATTTAATTAAAGAATATAAATCACCTGGATCATTTTCATCATCTCTGCAATCATCATAAAAGTATGAATGATAAATCCGAGAAAATTTAGAAAAATCAACTGTTAAATCATGAAACTGATAATTATTGAATGCTTTTTTAATTCCTAAGATTCCTGTTGCACCATCTGTTCCTAAACGTTTTCCTGTCCAACTTTCTGATTTTTTATCTCTTGGTTGTACGTAGATGACTTCATTAGTTTCAAACCCATCAATTTCTATTTCATTTTTAAAAACAAGTAATAAAGCATTGGGCTCTAAACTGCCTGTTAAATAGTAAAAATCTGGTGCTTGATGATATTGAAAATCAACATCGTTAGATCGATTTCTTTCGGGATTTGAAAATATAACAGCAACGGAATTCTCTTCCATTTTATTTCTTAATGCTTGTCTTCTGGATGCGTGAAATTCAGGGGGAAGCACATCATCGTCATATAGTTGCTGTGCAGATAAATTAGTAAAGCAAATTAAATTGAAAATGAAGATAAAAATTTGTGTTAGGTTTTTCATTTTTGAAGAATTATCCGAAAATAAAAAAACCTTGCCTGATTAGGCAAGGTTTTTCAAAATAATTTTTAGAAATTATGCTAAAATTCCACTTTCTTTTGCATCCTGCAAACAAGCAAAAATACCTTTTTTGTTGATGTTTTTAATTGCAGATGTAGATACACGCAATGTTACCCATTCTCCTGTTTCAGGAACAAAAAAACGCTTGCGTTTTAAATTAACTTTGAACTGACGACGAGTTTTCATATTAGAGTGAGAAACATTGTTTCCACCCATCGCTTTTTTACCTGTAAGTTGACAAATACGTGACATATCTTTAAA
>CAZTCG010000040.1:0-2324 GCA_964612005.1 uncultured Flavobacteriaceae bacterium
CAACCTGAATAAATTCGATTAAATAAATTTCCTATAGCATCATATGTAAAATCAATTTTTGAGGTATTTGTCCAAACACCCAATGTGTCTTTATAGTAATCTGTATATAAAATATTTTTGCCATTTGAATCATAAATAAAAACAGTTTTACCTTCGCTAATATTAATAGTTTGGTTATAATATGAAGTATCGATGTAAAAAGTGCTATCCAACCTTTGCTTCAATACATTATTAAAGATAGAAACCTCATTTGGGTTTTTAGTTGAATTTGGTTTAGAATTCCACTTTTTTTTAACAATGCTGGTGTTTTGCTCATGATCTTGTAAATGATGTTTAAAATCGTTAATTACTACTTTATTTTGAGCAAATGCTATTGTTGTAAATGATACTAGTAATTTTGATTTCATAGTAGTTAAATTATAAAAGTTAATAAAATAATGTTCATTAATTCGTTTACTTATACCCAATCATGTATAAAGCACAACCACTTTTTGCGGTTTCATCTCCTGCTGGGATGATGTAGTTTACATAAATTCTACGTGCTTTTGAAACTTCATAAACAAATTCAGTTTTATCATCCGGAATATCTTTTGATGAAAAAAGTAATTTACGTTTTTTGTTTTCTTTTTCCTTATTGTAAATTTCAACGAGCACTTTTTTTGGAAGCGCCTCCATTTCAAACACCAAACGATATTTCTCACCTATAAATAAAGGAATTTCAATTTCTTTGAAAGTTTCTTTGCTTTTGTACATGATACGAGTTAATTCAAAATTATCGTACTGAAAAGGATCTAATTGTTTTTTAGCTTTATCTTTTAAGTCTTTAGAATTACAAAGTACGTCACCACTTTGAAAAGAAACTAAAATGATGAACAAGCAAAATACTGTGATTGATTTTATATAATTCTTCATAATAAAATAATTTAGGATATAGTTTAATTTTACTTGTTTAGTTAACTAATTTAGTTCTTAAGTCTTTTATACTTGTTGTAATTGCTTTAAATTCTGATTCACCAAGTTCAATTTTTTGAAAATCGATATCTTCATCATTTTCCATTGCATTTTTAATTGCAGGGATGGCGTTAAATTTTTCATCTAATTCAGTAATTCCAGGAATAATACCTAAAATTTCAGCATCGGCTTTTTGAGAAAAAGATAGCGCTTTAATTACAGTTTCACCAAAAGATAATTGCTCGATTAAACTTGCAAGAACTTTTTTGTTTTTGTCTTTAACATAAATTTCAGATGCCACATACATGCTTTCAATCCAAGCTCCTGTAAAAGCTATAACAGAAATATGTTTTTGTTTATTTTGTTCTAGTAATGCATCGGTTTTGAGTTGCAAACCAGAAACCATTTTAACAATTGAATCTTCATTGCCAATATTTTTATCAAAACGTTGAGCCATGTTATCACTTTCAAAAGCCTGATTTAATCCAAGCGATTCGCCAAGTAGTTTACATGCTTTTAAATAATCTTTAGCATCCTGTGATTTTTTATTGAAAATACAATATGCCAAATCAGAACTGTAAATTCCAAAGTTTGCTGCACGTTTAAAATTACTTGTATTGTATTTACTTACATTGGCATCATCATTTATTAATGATGCATTAAATCCTGCACCTGATTTTTTAAACACATAAGCAATTTGAAGTGGTGATGGAAGTGAAAATGATTTTTCATCGTCAACTTCATTGTTTAAAGAGTCATTAACTACAGCAAGTGAATCTGTTTTAACAGTTTCCTCAATATTTTCTTCATTGCTACCACAAGAAAATAACAATGTAGATAATAAAATTAGAGATGAAAGTTTAAGTTTTAGCATACTGATTGATTTTCTATACAAATATAATTTTTTAAATTTAAAAAAGTAACAGCTTGATTATTATCAGTTTTAATCAATGGCTTTTTTATTAAAAATAGTATAACCAAAGTGAAATAAAAAAGATACCGGATTTTTTTCGCCCAAATAATAGTTGACGGATGTGCTAACAGGACCAATTGGTGTGTGATAAACCACTGCTGCCATACCGGTTAAGTAACGATAAAGAAAGTTGATGCTGTATTCAGGCTTGTTAATATTGTTTTTCACAATACTCTGTATGGGTTGAAAAATATAGCCCTCTATACGTATGTCTAAATTTTTAACCGGATTAACTATCAGTTTTGCCCCTCCGGCAATAAATTTATGTGCCCTAAATTTTTCAAGGAATAAAGTTTTACTTTCGGGAGTAGGCATAAAAGCTGGTGAGGATAGTATAGTGGAAGTATAGTTCCTGAAAAAATCTTGGTCAGAGTAAACGGCTTCTCCTAAAATCCCAATT
>CAZTCG010000040.1:2334-9951 GCA_964612005.1 uncultured Flavobacteriaceae bacterium
CATGCGATACCCGATCAACACGCACATCCAGCTACTAGACTAAATAACTCTCCCACACCCTCCGACGACTCCCCATATCTAAAAGGTCTACCTGAAAATTCACCAAAATTGGTGGATTTAGATGTATCAAATGATGTTGTTCCTGGTTTATAATATTCAAAACCATTAAAGTATTTTAAACGAACATTTATATATAATCCCTCTGAGGCGTATTGTTTTCTATTTAATGTGTTTAATTCGTATTCTGCTCTTGCATAATTAAAAGTAAAATCAGTTCGGTCAGCAGTATCCTTATCACTGAAATTATAATTCTGATAATAGATATTTCCCATGTTAGCAATACCACCACCGAGAGAAATTTTTGCTCTGTTTCCAAATGGTATTCCTGAACTTAATTCAGTAAACGCATCTTCTTGTATTAAAAATGCCGGACGTAAAACATTATAAAATAAGGTGCTACTTCTGAAGTAATCCCATTTACTATACAATCCTATAGCTTCTACATAAAATGGAATTTTACTTGGAAAATCAATTTTAATTTTCCCTAAAAGCGAAGTGTTTAGTTTTCCAAAATAGGCATTGGAATAAATTGTTAACGCTCTTTTGCCCAGTTGATTAAACTGAAGCCCTATAAATGCCGCACTTATTGGTCTATTTGAAAAATTACCACCTAACTCAAGTCGGAAATTCTTTTCTTTTTTAGCAATAACTTCCAAAGTGTGCTTTCCTGTTTTTGTATTTAAAATAGCGCTTGGAAATAATGATTTAATTTTATCATCATCAGAAAGCAATAAATAACGTTTTCTTAATTTTTCTAGTGAGAGGTCACGCTGATTTGAAAAAATCGATTTTTTTAAATAGTGTTGTTGCTTTACATTAACTCCAGAAATATGTATGCTGTCAAAAATAACAGGAATTAATTTAGATCTAAATAATTCTCTTTTCCAACTTACTGAACTATCAATTGAAATTAATGAAGGGTTTAATTTTTCAATTGCTTTCAGTGTTGCTGTATATCCACTATCAATTAATCGGGTTGCTTCATCAAATGAAAATACTCCAATTTCACTCCAAGGTTTAATGATGATACCGTTTTCAATATTATTACCAAAATCTGTTTTTGTCATTAACATGTTTCTTAACTGAACATATAAGTTTTCATCATTTGGTTTAGGATTGTTATCAGTAACAACACTACCAATTACAAAATCAGGATGAAAAGATTCTCTCATTACATCAACCGGGAAATTGTTGTATAAACCACCATCAAATAATAATTTACCATTTATGGTGATAGGTTTTAAATAAAATGGGTAAGTCATCGATGCACGAATTGCCTCATGTAAAATGCCATTTTTAAAAACCACCACTTTTTTATTTTCAATGTCAGATGCAACGCATCGAAATGGAATAAGCAAACTATCAAAATTGTAATTTGATTTTGTTGAAGCTGCAGTAAACAATTCCATTAAATAAAAATCTATCGGAATGGAATTAATTATATTAGTTGGAATATTTGTACTTAAAACACTATCAATTCCAAAATTATATGTGAACCAAGAGGCAGATTCAGTGCTTTTTTTATAATGAAATTTATATTTTTCCTCTAACTCGCCTTTTGTATATCGTTGAAATTTCTCATCAAGAACAAATTTTTTAATTTCATCTGGGCTATAGCCGGAAGCATACAATCCTCCAATTAAAGCTCCTACTGATGTTCCTGTGATATAATCAACCGATATTTTTTTTTCTTCAAGTGCTTTTAGAACACCAATGTGCGCTAAACCACCTGCACCGCCACCACTTAAAACCAAGCCAACTTTTTGTGCGTAAACAGGTGTTGTGTAAATAGTAATATACAGTAAACTAATACTTAATATTTTTTTTAGCAGAAAAGGCATTGTTAGATTTTACGAATAGATAAAATCAATTTTCTGAATAATATCAGGATGCAAACTTTTAGCAACAGGACATGTGAATGCTGCATTTTCAAGGATTTTCTTTTCCTTATCTGATAATGAATTTGGCATAAAAAGTTTAACATGTATTTCACCAACTCTTCTTGGCTCTGCATACATTACTTTAGTAACCTCAGTTTTTAAACCTTCAATTTTAATATTATCTCTTCGAGCAACTATCCCCATTATGCTTAACATGCATGCTGATAGCGAAGTTGCTAGTAAATCTGTTGGAGAAAAAGATTCACCGTTTCCATGATTATCTTTTGGTGCATCGGTAATGATTTTAGTTCCCGATTCAAGATGAACAGCTTCTGTTCTTAAATTACCTTTGTATTCTACCGTTGATGTCATATTTATAAATTATTACAAATTAACAAATAAATTTGTATTTAAAGTTTGTTAATGGCTTATATTTGTTTAGCTGTATTATGAAGAATTTTTTTCTCATATTTATTTTAAATCTTCCTTGCTTTTTGTTTTCACAAATAGCAACCTCTCCATTGGATCAGGGTCAAAATTTAAATGTTCTATATAGAAATGAAGCTACAGGTTCTCTTTTTGCTCATACCAGAGGTTGGGGAATTCAATATGCCCGATTAAAACATGTTACCGGTACAAGAAAAAGAATCTTAGAATTTTCTGTTGCCAACATTAAACATCCTAAAGAATACAAATTAAAATACGAAGGCATAAGCGGAAACAAAAGTTTTTATTATGGTAAATTAAATTCCTTAATGATGCTAAGAACCGGCGCAGGCATTCAACGTACACTGTATGAGCGATCAGAAAGAAAAAGTTTGGAAATAAGATTGTCAACTGTATTAGGTTGTAATTTAACTTTTGTAAAACCTGTTTATTTATATGTTTTTAAAGAAAATTATCTCGCTCCAATTATTGAACGATATAATCCTGATGAGCATAATTTATCAAATATTGCTGGTAGAGCTCCAATGTTATTTGGATTTAGTAATTTAACTGTGCGACCTGGAGCATATGCAAAATTAGGTTTTAGTTTTGAGTACGGAGAATATTCAAATGAAGTAAAAGCCATTGAAACAGGAGTATTGTTAGATGTATTTCCTGCACCTGTTGCTACAATGGCAAAAATCCCACAAGAACAGGTTTTTGTTACCTTGTATTTATCTTTTGTTTTTGGAAAAAAATGGTTTTGATGTATGAAAGAAGTTGCTGATAAAATTGAAAAACCCCGTAAACCGGAATGGTTAAGAGTAAAATTACCAACCGGAAAAGAATACTTAAATGTTAGAGAAATAGTATCAAAACATAAATTACATACTATATGTGAAAGTGGTAATTGTCCAAACATGGGTGAATGCTGGGGTGCGGGCACTGCAACTTTTATGATTTTAGGCAATATTTGTACCCGTTCGTGTGGTTTTTGTGCTGTAGCAACCGGACGTCCAAAACCTGTTGATTGGGATGAACCTATGCGCGTAGCAAATGGTGTAAAATTGATGAATGTAAAACATTGTGTTATTACATCTGTTGATCGTGATGATTTAAAAGATGGTGGTTCTATTATTTGGGCAGAGACAATTAAAGCAATTCGCAAAGAAAGTCCTGAAACCAAATTTGAAACATTAATCCCTGATTTTGCAGGCAAGTGGGAAAACCTTCAACGAATTATTGATGTTAAACCCGATATCATTTCACACAATATTGAAACTGTTAAACGATTAACTTCTCAGGTTAGAATACAGGCTAAATACGATCGCAGTATGGAGTTAATTAAGCGCGTACATGATGCAGGGTTAAAAACAAAATCAGGTATCATGGTTGGTCTTGGTGAAACCGAAGATGAAGTATATGAAGCAATGGATGATCTTCGTAAATCAGGGTGTGATGTACTTACAGTTGGTCAGTATTTACAGCCAACCAATAAACACTTACCAGTAGCAGAATTTGTTCATCCCGATAAATTTAAACGCTTTGAAACAGCTGCATTAAGCAAAGGTTTTCGTTTTGTTGAAAGCGGACCACTTGTTCGCTCTTCCTACCATGCTGAAAAACACGTATGGTAATTTCTATTGAATTTAAATTATGATTGAATATAAAATTAAATCTGCAAACGATCTCGAAAATGCTATTCTAATTACTGTAGCCGGAAAACGTGACGATATTGAACAAGTTGAAGAATACTTGGATGAATTGGAATTCCTTGCTTTAACTTACGGTGCTGATACAAAAAAAAGATTTATTCAACGCCTTGAAAGACCTGATAAATCAACATACATTGGCAAAGGAAAAATTTTTGAGATTAAAGAATATATCGAACAGAATAATATTCAATTATTGATTTTTGATGATGAACTTTCTCCTGCACAACAAAAAAATTTAGAGAAAGAGTTGAAGAAAAAAATACTAGATCGTAATTTTTTAATACTTCAAATTTTTGCACAGCGTGCACAAACTGCTTATGCTAAAACGCAAGTGGATTTAGCATACTACCAATACATGTTGCCTCGATTGGTTGGTTTATGGACTCACTTGGAAAGACAGCGAGGTGGAACAGGAACACGAAGTGGAGCAGGAGAGAAGGAAATTGAAACCGACAGAAGGATAATACGAGATAAAATATCATTACTTAAAGAGAAGCTGGTTGAAATAGATAAGCAAATGGTAACGCAACGTAAAAGCAGAGGCGAATTAATTCGTGTTGCTTTGGTAGGTTATACCAACGTTGGTAAGTCAACAATCATGAATATGTTGAGCAAAAGTGAGGTATTTGCAGAAAATAAACTTTTTGCAACCTTGGATACCACTACACGAAAAGTGGTTATTGATAACATTCCTTTTTTGCTTTCCGATACAGTTGGTTTCATTCGAAAATTACCTCATCAATTGGTTGAAAGTTTTAAATCAACATTGGATGAAGCTAGAGAAGCTGATTTATTACTTCATGTGGTTGATATTTCTCATAAAAATTTTGAAGAACAAATTCAGGTAGTTTCTCAAACTTTATCAGATATTAAAGCATCTGATAAGCCAACCATCATTGTATTTAATAAAATTGATGCCTACAAGCCATTGCCAGTAGCAGGTTTTTCTTTCGATTTTGAGGAAACTGAAGTTTTGTCTTTGGATGATTTGAATAAAACCTGGATGAATAAATTAAATAATGCTTGCGTTTTTATATCTGCAAGCAATAAAGAAAACATAGAAGAGTTCAAGAAAATAGTTTACGATAAAGTAAAAGAGTTACACATCAAACGTTATCCTTATAATAACTTTTTGTATTGAGTTAATTTCTTACAACACATCAATAACATAACCCGGCATAAATCCGATAACTAATGTAATGATTGTAGTAACTACTAATACTATTTTAATGATTGATGAATCCAAAGTAATAGCACTTTCATCTTTTGCCGATTTAAAATACATGGCAATGATTACTTTAAAGTAATAGTAAACACCCACTGCAGAAGTTAGAACAGCCAATACTGTTAACCATTTGAATGAGGTTGTCATGATGGTGGTGAAAATATAATATTTGGCAAAGAAACCTGCTGTTACCGGAATTCCTGCAAGTGACAGCATAGCAATCAACATACAGAATGCCATCAAGGGATTTCTTTTTGACAAGCCATTAAATGATTCAATGGTTTCATCAGTTTTTTTAGCGATGAGGTAAATTATAGTGAATGCGGTAATTGAACCGATTGAATAGGCTAATGAATAATATAATATGCTAGGAATAGACATACCCGGTTTTACTGCTAAGATACCCATCAGCATAAATGCTGCATGCGAAATGCTTGAATAGGCAAGCATGCGTTTTACATTGTTTTGTGAAGCAGCGGTAATATTGGCAATCACTAATGATAAGGCAATAATGAATGCCATTACCATGTTCCATCTTTCATCGATTCCGCCAAAACCAACCAGGAACAAACGAATGAAAGCAGTGAACGCAGCTGTTTTTACTATTGTACTCATGAAAGCAGTGATAACTGTTGGTGAGCCCTGATACACATCTGGAGCCCAGAAATGGAAAGGTGCAGCTGAAACTTTAAATGCCATGGCAACTAACATCATCATTACTCCAACATAAAAAAACGAAGGCATTACTCCTTGTGCTGCAGAAATACTTGAACGTATTGCCATAATATCAAAGGTGCCGGTTGCTCCGTAAATTAAAGCAATTCCGAAAAGCAAAAAGCCTGTTGCAAATGAACCAAGAATTAAATATTTGTAACCTGCTTCATTGGAATTAACATCGTCTTTATTGCTTGCTGCTAACACATAAAGAGGTATAGACATGATTTCTATTCCTAAGAATAAGGTGGTCATGTTTTTGTAAGCAGTCAACATCAATGCGCCTGTTAATGCGAATAATAAAAGCGCCATGTAATCCACTACGTTTGATTTGGTTGAAAAATAATCTTGTGCAATTAAAAACCAGAATAAAGCAACAACTAAAATTACACCACTGAAAGCCAATGCAAAATTATCAAACACAATCATGTTATTGAAAACTGCAATCGACATGTTGTTGTTCCACTCTGTCATGTTTAAACCCAAAGCAGCAAGTATTCCAACAATCACAATCGGATAAACCAGTTTTTTGAATTTAAAAATTTCAGCCAGCATGGCTATAATTCCTAATCCGCTAATTATAAAAAGTCCCTTCATATTCTATCTTAATTTAATGCTGTTGATTGAATGTTTTTTTAGATTCTTAATCAATAGTTTATTTAATACTACCTAATAAATTTTTAACTGCCGGTTCTGCTAAATCTGTTAATGGTTGTGGATAAACACCAAATGCAATGATTGCAGCAGAGATAATAATTAATACTGCTTTGTCGTGTGAAGAAAGCGCAACAAATTTTTTGGTTAACTCATTCGCTTCACCCAACATGATTGCCTGATAACTGCGTAACATATAAACAGCACCTAAAATTACTGTTAATCCTGCAAATGCTGCCAACCAAGCGCTGTATTGATATACACCTGTAATCAATAAAAATTCGCCTACAAATCCGTTGGTTAAAGGCAAGGCAACAGAACCTAGTAATACGATCAGGAATAAAACTGCGAATTGTGGCTTAATATTTCTGATACCACCCAATTTAGAGGAATCTCGTGTTCCTGCATTACGTAAAAGTATATCAGCAATTAAAAACAATCCAACTACATTAATACCATGGCTTACCATTTGCACCAATGCACCTTGTACACCTTGTTGATTCCATGCTAAAATACCTGCTGATATTAATCCAACGTGCGCAATTGATGAATATGCAATCAGGCGTTTAAAATCAGTTTGAACAATGGCAATGCATGAAGCATAAATGATTCCAATAATGGAAAGAATCATGGCTACATGTCCGTATTGCTGAACACCTAATGGAACAACAGGCAATAACCATTTGATCATTCCAAAAGTCCCCATCTTTAACATGATTCCTGAAAGCAACATGGTTCCTTGTGTTGGTGCATTTACATAAGTATTTGGTTGCCATGTGTGGAATGGGAAAACAGGCATCTTAATGGCAAATGCCAAAAATATTGCCCAGAAAACATATCCTTGTTGTGTAGCCGTTAATCCACGTCCGGCTTCATATAAATCATTAATTGCCCATGATTTAATACCTGTTTCAACACCGGTATGACTGTAAACATAAATTAA
>CAZTCG010000041.1:0-5656 GCA_964612005.1 uncultured Flavobacteriaceae bacterium
TCATCATTTAGGTTTATAGATGCTTTTCTATTGATATATTCATCTAAATTATTCAAATCTAACCATTTTATATTATGATTATATTCTTTACATCTATTCATAAATGAATATAATAGAGTATGATGTCTTTCAACATGCGCATCACATCATTCAAGCGTTCAAACGAAAAAAAAGTGCAATAAACATACTGAATGTGTTTTTCAATTATCGGTGCTACCTGTAAAGCTTCAATAGCAGAATGCTTGTAGGCATTAATTAAACCAGGAACACCTAACAAGGTACCACCAAAATACCTCACAACAACAATCAAAACATTGGTTAAATCTTTACTTTGTAATTGACCTAAAATTGGTTTACCTGCGGTGCCTGATGGTTCTCCATCATCATTAGCTCTGAAATTTTGTTTATCAGCACCTAAACGATAAGCGTAGCAAAAATGATTAGCAGATGGATGCTCTTTCTTTAATTGGGATAGAATATCTTTTATCTCATTTTCAGTTGCAACTGGAAATGCAATACCTATAAATTTACTTCCTCGATCTCTAAAAATACCTTCGGCTTTTTTTTCAATTGTAAAATAAGAGTCGTTGAAAAGCATAACTTATCTTCCAATTAAATCTCTTACAACAACTGAGGCACAAGTTAGGCCAAACACTGCGGGAATGAAAGATATGGTTCCGTAAGCTGACTTTTTAAAATTACTTCCGTCAGTAAACATGATGGAATTTTTATCAGGAAGTTCAGTTGAAAATACCGCTTTAAAACCTCTGTACACATTGTGTTTCCTCAATTTTTTACGAACCATTTGTGCAAACGGACATTGATGCGTTTTTTCAATATCAACTACTTTTAATAAAGTTGGATCTAACTTGCCACCTGCACCCATAGAAGAAACCAGTTTATGATTGTTTTCCAAAGCTGTTTTAATAAGGTAAACTTTTGGTGTTAAACTATCAATGGCATCAACCACATAATCGTATTTTTGTTGTAGCAGCTCCACCACTTTATCGGGTGTTTTAAATTCCTTATGAACGTTTAATTTGCAATTTGGATTAATTTGAAGAATACGATCTGCCATTAACTCCGCCTTTGACAAACCATGTGTTGTAAATAGGGCTTGCAATTGTCTGTTTCTATTACTAGGATCAACTACATCGCCATCAACAATAGTAAGCTCACCTACTCCTGCACGGGCAATGGCTTCGGCGCAGTAAGAACCAACACCACCTAAACCCACAATCAATACATGTGACTTTTTTAAAATTTCAATGGCATCTGCACCAATTAATAATTTGGTACGTTCCATCCATTTTTCATCTTTTTCAATCATTTCCATAATTAAAAACAAATTTAAAATTTTGATTCATTTGCAGCATCAATTCATTCAAATTGATTGATAAAAGTTGTGCTGCTTTATTATAAATTTCCTGGATTGAAAAATCAGCATCATCCGTTTCCAATAAAAATTTAATTTTTGGCAATTGCTTTATTAGGATTGATGCATTACTATTTTCATTTAAAATTGATTTTCCGAATGAAAAATAAATGGATTGATTGCTGAAAATTTTTTCCGGATTTCCAATTTTAGAATTAAACCCATGAAAAATCAACTTGCCAGAAAATCGTTGTTCTGTACAAATTTCTAATATGTGTTGAAAGCGCTGCACATTATGTATAATCAATGGTTTATTTAATTTTTCAGCTAATTGAACTTGTTTTATAAAAATCTGTTCTTGTAATTTGTCTTCAGCACCTTTTATTTTATCTAATCCACATTCGCCAATAGCTAAACAATTTTTTTGTTCTGCTATTTTTTCGAGTTCAGCAAATTGTTCTTCTATTTTTTCTTGATTAATGAACCAGGGATGAATACCTGCTGAAAATAGATTATAATTATTATTATTTAGTTCACCCACGCAATAATTATAAAGTGTAATGCAATCAGCATTATTATCTATTTTATGGGAATGCGCGTTTATATAGTTTAGTTGCATCCTGTTTTAAAAAACTATTTATCAAGCAAAGGATTATACATCATGATGGAATTATTCTCACACACCAATTCTTCATCTACGTTATTATTTTCAGTATTGGTAATTTGTTTCCAGATCTGATTATGCCTTGTGTAAGCTCCCCACCATTGCTGTTTTATGGCATGTTCTTTTTCAACAACTGTATAGTTTAAATGAAGTGTTTGGTTGCAAGTAATTTTTCCATTTAGGTATTCATCATCTAACCATAATTGAATTTGAAATATTTTATTTGTTTCATTTTTCAATTGCAAATCAATGTAATTATAGGATAATGTTGCGCCACAACCAAAAGGAATATTTCTATTTACATCCGGAAAAACACCAAAGCCATGACGCCATCGTTCCTTCACGGTAAGCGGTGTATGAAGTGCCATCCAAAACAATAAATTTCCTAATTGGCACAAGCCACCACCGGTTCCTTTATCTATTTTTCCATTGCTCAACACTAAACCTTCCAAATAACCTTTTGATTTTGTAGGTCGTCCAACTAATTTCCAAACCGAAAAAACTTCGCCTGGATTAATAACTACATGATTTATTTTTTGAATGGCCAATTGAAGGTTCATCACTTTATTATGCTGCAAATACATGTCAACATCTTTAAGTGGTCGCAACAAAAATGATTTATGCTGAATTAAACAATTAGTGAAGTTTGTTTTTTGATTAACAACGGCGTACTTTTCTTTATCAAAAATCCATTTTAATTTTCGTTTAAGAATAAAATATTCCTTACCAAAAAATTTCCTGAATTTATTTCTGAATACCGGTTTCTTTATGATGTGTTGTTTTTGCAAAGAACAACTTAATCAAATTACAATAATTCTTTAATGATCTGCTCCACACTAACAGCTTCTGCCTCTGCCTTGTAATTTCGAACAATACGATGACGTAAAATTGGTTCAGCAACTGCTTTTACATCTTCTATATCAGGAGAATATTTTCCGTTAATTGCTGCGTGGCATTTTGCACCAATTACTAAATATTGTGATGCACGAGGACCTGCGCCCCATGCTAAATATTTTTTAGTAACCTCTGGTGTGTGAGGCGAATTTAAACGGGTTTTAACAGCTAATTTAACTGCATACTCCAACACATTATCAGCAACAGGCAGCTTACGAATTAGGTTTTGAAAGAAAATAATTTCTTCTGCTGTGATGATTTTTTTTAATTCTGTTTTGGTATCACTTGTAGTTCTTTTTACCACATTCACTTCCTCTTCAAAGCTTGGGTAATCGAGCCACACATTAAACATAAAACGATCGAGTTGTGCCTCAGGCAAAGGGTAGGTTCCCTCCTGCTCTATCGGATTTTGTGTTGCCAACACAAAAAACGGATTGCCCAATTCGTATTTTTTTCCTGCAGCTGTAACATGCCTTTCCTGCATGGCTTCCAGCAATGCTGATTGTGTTTTTGGTGGCGTACGATTGATTTCATCTGCCAAAACAACATTGGCAAAAAGAGGTCCTTTTAAAAATTTAAAATTTCTGCTTTCATCCAAAATTTCAGAACCAACAATATCACTAGGCATTAAATCAGGAGTGAATTGTATACGATTAAAACTTAAACCTAATACATCGGCAATAGTATTTACCAATAAGGTTTTTGCAAGGCCTGGAACACCAACTAACAAACAATGTCCGCGACTGAAAATAGAAATCAATACATTTTTAATAGTTTCTTCCTGGCCTACGATTACCTTTCCTATTTCCTGATTTAATTCTTTGTATTTAACAACGAACTGATCTATGGCTTCAACATCTGACTTAAACTGCATAATTAATTATTTTGAAGGTTCCATCTGAATTCAAATTTTGATTGCTGAAATTCAGGGTCTATTTTAATAAATATATTTTTTGATTTTTTGTAAATCCAATCGGAAATTAATTTTTTTTGTTTTGATGCGATAGTCATATTTTGCAAACGAGGATAATCATCTTTCAAATTAGCATAATGCGGACTTGTTCTGTTTTTTAAGTAGATAATACGGTAAGCTTGTTTTGAATCACTACTCATATAAATCATTGGTTTAGTAATGTCTCCCAAATTCATTTTATCTAAAAGAAAAACTAGATTTTGCTCTATTTGCGCCAATTCTTCCATTTCAAAACGAATAGTTCCTGTTGCAGGATTTACAATGGTGCCACAATTATTTTTGCTGTCTTTATCATCGCTATATTTTGCAGCTGCTTCACAAAAAGTAATTTCTTTTTTAGTGATTTTATCATAAATACTATCCAAAGCCAATTTTGCATTTAAAATATCGGTATTATCTGTTTTAGGTGTGATTAAAATATGTTGAACATCCATTAAATCACCTCTTCTGGCCAATAGCTTTAAGAAGTGATAACCATATTGTGTTTCGAAAATTTCAGAAACCTCATCTCCCGGTTTCATTTTAAAAGCAACTGCATCAAACTCTGGCACAAACTGGCCGCGCATAATATCTTTATATATACCACCTGTTTTGGCAGATCCCGGATCATCAGTATAAATGGTGCAAATAGTAGTCATGCTGCTTTCACCGGAAACAACTCGTTTACGCAAGCCTTGTATTTTTTCGAGTGCAGTCTTTTTTGCAGTAGGAGAAATCTGTGGCTTTTTAATCAGTTGACCTAATTCAATTTCAGAATTAATTAAAGGAATGCTGTCTGCTGGCATGGAAGCAAAAAAGTTTCTAACCTCAGCTGGTGTAACTTTTATTTCGCCAACAATTTTACCTTGCATAGTTTGAGCAGTTAATTGGTCTTTAATATCATCACGCAATTCTTCTTTAAATGCTGCGCTCGACTTACCATAGAAATTATAGAAATTCTCTTCGGAACCAAACTTGGCAAGATAGTAAGCCATTCTTCTCTCCAACTCTGCATCTACTTGCTCATCTTTTGTAATCACACTGTCTTTGTCTGCCTGAGCCAGCAATAATTTTTGAAACAATAATTCTTCAAATACTTTACTTTTGAGTGAATCGGAGTTAAGTCCGGTATTTTTTGAGTATTCCTGAAGTGCATTTTGAAAGTCGGAATACAATATGATATTCTTACTTACCACTGCGATTACTTTATCTACAACTTGTGATTGACAATAAAAAATCAATGATGAAAATTGCAGAATAAGTATTAAAAAAGTTTTTTTCATTTCACAAAAATTTCTAAGTCATTATTGTCCAAAGCCTGATTATATACTTCGCGTTTCATTTCATCTATTAGTTGTAGTTTACGTTTATTGATGATAATATTTTTAATATTATCTCTTTCAAAACTTAATGGAGATACACTATTTTTTATCTTGTATGCTTTTATGCGAAGAAAATAAACAAAAGAACTATCTGCCAACTCAATATTGGTATTGTTTTTCAATAAAAGTTCGGTATTGTAATTTTCGATAGGAACTTCTTTTAAAATATCATCAAACAACAACCAAGTATTATCATCTAAAAAATAATTTTCGGCAAACTGAATGCAAAAACTTCTGAGGTTATAAATGTCTTTTGGATTATTGGAAACATACCATCTTTTTACTTTGTCAATTCCTGGTGTTTTTTTATTTAGTTTAATATAATAAACATGTGCAATGTTATCTTTTAAAATAAAGATTCAATTTTGAATCAATTTGAAAGTGTCCTA
>CAZTCG010000041.1:5666-9909 GCA_964612005.1 uncultured Flavobacteriaceae bacterium
TCCACAATCATCTTTTAAAATAAAATTTGATGAAAAGGTGTTATAGTATTTTTCAATTTCACCAGCTTGAACAACGGTATCTAATTTTTGATTGATCAACTCTTTTTGATAATTGTAGATGATTAAATTCTTTCGATACTCTTCAACTTCTTTATCAATATTTAATTGCTCATCCGTTAAATTTCTTTTAGCATATTGAAGTACTAATTCATCCTGAACCCATTGTTGGATGTATTTTTTAATAAGTTCCACGCTATCTTTTCCTTTTATACCATAAGGAACAACATTATCCAGGTTACTTGGATAAATCTCTGTATCAAATACACGTGCAACTGCTTTTTCTTTAGCTTCCTCTTTTGAGGAACAAGAAACCAATAAAAAAATGGAGGCAAAATAAAAGAGGAAAATATATAATTTAAAAATCACCTGATCAATCTATTTTCCTCTAAGGTAAGAATTACTTTACTGAATTTAAAACTTCATCATTTACTTTAATATCGTGTCCTTTACGGATTGATGATAACCATTCTTTTTCCAGATAATTTTGATAATCAGCTGTTACCATTCCCTTGCATTCAGTAATTAGTTTAGGTGTTTTTGGCAATAATTTATTTACTGCTAAAATGATTACTTTATTATCTTTTTTAATATCAGCACTTAACCCTTCCTTCCAATTTTCATCAATCATTTTATTTTCACCTTTTAGATACATCACTGTTTCAGTCGAAAGATTAAGCTGTGATTTTTTATTGATTTCTTCTAAAATTTGCTTTTCAGTTTTTTTCTTACTTAACATTTTATGTACTTCTTTTGCAATTTTGTTATCTGCACAAGAATAGGTAGTTATATCTGCTCGTTGATCCCACTGGTAGTTAGTTTTATTCTTCTCATAATATTCTTTTAAACCTGAGGTATCTTTCACCGCTTTACTCCAAACTTTTCTATCTGTCAACTCAAACAATAAAATCCCATCTCTGTATTCCTGAATCAACGCTTTAAAATCCTGATATTTAGTTTCTAATTTACTTTCTTCCAAAGCAATTACAGACTCGTCAGCAAAGTTTTTATATTGTTGTTCAACCGTAAAATGTTTATCAGCAACAGATCTGCGAGTTTGGCGACTTTCTAAATATTTTGCAAAATCTTCTTGCGTATATTTTTTATTACCCAATGAAAAGAGTTCTTTTGTTAAACCATTTGCTTTATCAGCTTTCCATTTCCCTTGAAAATAGGTTGAATCGATTTTTGTTTCAACTTCATCTAATGCCGGGAATGTTACTTTTTTTCCTGCAACTACTCTATTCTCTTTAAAATTATTTTCCTTTTTTACCTGAGCGATAAGAGAAGATTTTCCTGCTTGAGATCGGCTATCTTTATTTACACGTTGTTTCAATTCAGCTTTCATTGATTCGAAAGGTGCAGGAATTGCTTTTTTATCAATTAGCTTAACAATATGCCATCCAAATTTTGTCATGAATGGTTCCGATAAATCTCCTTTGTTTTTTAAAGAGAATGATACAGCCTCAAATTCAGGAACAGGCATTTTACCGGTACTAAACCAGCTTAATTCGCCACCTTTTTCAGCTGATTGCTTATCTTCAGAAAATTGCTTTGCCACATCCTCAAACTTTTCTCCTGATTTTAGTTTAGCATTAATTTCATTTATTTTTTTCTTAGCATTTGCAGAATCGGATGCACTCATTTCTTTCTTCAAGCGAACCATGATATGAGATACCAAAACTTCACCTTGATTTTGACGCTTATCAACTACTTTTAAAAAATGATAACCAAAACGAGTACGAACTATATTACTGATTTCGCCTACTTTAGTCTGATATGCTGCATTTTCGAAAGGATAAACCATTTGTAAAGAAGTGAAATAACCTAAATCACCTTTATTTTCAGCTGCAGATGGATCTCCATCTTTTGCACTTTCAGCTGCAAGTTTGGAAAAATCTTCTCCTTTTAATGCACGTTTTCTGTATTCATTTATTTTATTGAATGCAATGATAGTATCTTTTGGAAGTGCATCCTCTGCGCATTTCACCAAAATATGACTTGCTCTAATTTCAGTTTTTAAACGCTCGTATGCCTCATTGATTAAGTTTTCGTTTACATTTTTATCTGTAAGATAAGGTGCTGCCAATTGTTTTCTGTATCCCGCTAATTCTTGTTTAAAAGCAATTGATGTATCAAGCCCCAAAGCCTCGGCTTCCTTTACTTTTAATTTAAAGTTTACAAAAAGCTCCATATAATCATTGATGGATTTTTTATCGGTATTTACTTCTTTACCATTATTTTTTTTGTAAACACTTTCAAATTCAGATTTATTGATGGTTTTACCATCTATGGATAGAATAACCGGATCATTTTGGGCAGTTAAACTGCTCATTAAAATTGTTGAACATGCAATGGAAACGATACTTCTAATAATCATAACTTTAAAAAATTTAGGAAAGCAAATGTAAAAAAAAAACAATTCAGTAATCATTTTACATAAAGGTTTAAAATTCTGATTACTAAGTAGTTAATTTTTCAAATTATATTTTATTAAATATTAACTTTTGTAAAAATGAAATATTAAAAAACACATAAATGATTACTAATTTTTTTTAAAGTGCTTTTTTAAATAAAAATGGCTAAATGTAAATTTATTTGACTATCAGATAGTTAAAGATTTGAGTTAATTATTGCTATTTAATAAAAAAGCGCTATCTTCGTTGCCCAAATTTTTAAAAGAGAAAACATGCCAAAAATGAAAACAAATTCCAGTGCAAAAAAGCGTTTTGCATTAACTGGAACCGGTAAGATCAAAAGAAAGCATGCTTTTAAGAATCACATTTTAACCAAAAAGAAAAAAGATCGTAAACGTGGCTTGGAGAAAACTGGTTACGTGCACGAAAGAGACATGGGAAATGTGAAATTCTTATTAGCACTTGGTAAGTAATTTTGACTCAAAACCTGGAAAGAAAAAAACAAAATGTTCAACCTTGAGAAATCAGTTTAAGAACTCCAAAAGAGTCACTGATGATCAGAAAAAAAACAAAAAATGCCTAGATCAGTAAATCATGTGGCCAGCAGAGCCCGCAGAAAAAAAATCCTAAAACATACCAAAGGGTATTGGGGTGCACGTAAAAACGTTTGGACAATTGCGAAAAACGTTTGGGAAAAAGGTTTAACTTACGCATATCGCGATAGAAAAGCAAAAAAACGCAACTATCGTGCTTTATGGATTCAGCGTATCAACGCTGGTGTTCGTGAACATGGCTTAAGTTATTCAGAATTCATTGGTAAATTAAATTCTAAAAACATTGACTTAAATCGTAAAGTACTTGCAGATTTAGTAATGAATCATCCACAAGCTTTTAAGGCAGTAGTGGATGCTGTAAAATAAAATTGAATTTTTTTATTTAAAAAGCTGCTTTTATTAAAAGCAGCTTTTTTTTTAATTAAAATTGTAATTAATTTTTTGCATCATTATTGATTGTTTGTTTATATGAGTTTACTTCTACATAAAACTGTTTTGTTTTGCTTATTGTTTATTGTGTTACCTACCAAGCAAGAACTAAACGAAAAAATCAATAGGTCCATTGAAAACGGAAATTCAAAAAATTTGTCACAACACTTTTATGATAAAATTGAATTAAAAGTAGTAGATAAAGAAAATTTATTTTCTAAACAACAAGCTGAAAAAATCATAGAAGAATTTTTTAGACAATTTCCCCCAAATCAATTTATAGAAATTAAAAATAATACTGCTAAAAACACCAAACAAGTTGTATCAGGAAGATATATATCAGGAAAAACAAAATTTAGAATTTCGTATTTACTGAAAAAATTTGATAATGACTTTTATATAACACAATTCAGAATTGAAAAACCACATGAAGAACAATTTCATTAACCAACATAAAAAAATCTTTAGTATTTCCGACTTCATTAGGCATGCGTTAAATGAAGATATCGGTAGTGGCGATCACACTACACTGGCAACAATTCCCGCTTCAACAAAAGGAAAAATGTGTCTATATGTAAAAGATAATGGAATAATAGCTGGTATTGATGCAGCTAAAGAAATTTATAAAATATATCCTGCAAATTTTAAATTAAAAACTTTTTTAAAAGATGGGAATCAAGTAAAAAATGGAGATATTGCATTTGAGGTACAAGGAAATTCAAGAGACCTTCTATCAACAGAACGTCTAGTTCTAAACATCATGCAACGTATGAGTGGTATTGCAAC
>CAZTCG010000042.1:0-9653 GCA_964612005.1 uncultured Flavobacteriaceae bacterium
GGCACTTTTTTTCTTGCACAATGTGCAGCTAATCAAATGAGAAAACAACAAACAGGTGGGTCTATATTGCTTACATCCTCTGTAACAATTAATTGAGAAATGTTACCGAAAACCGGTATTTTAAACATTTTTTTGTCGTAGTTAATGTATACACTGTTATTTTGAGAGAACCCCCAAATACTATCAGTTTTTATTTTAAAATCTCTTCCCCCAAACGTAAAAATAATATATTCGCTGTTCTCAATTGTTTTTCCAATAAAATCTAATTGATCTTTATTTTCTTTAGAAACTAATAATGCTTTGGAAACAGGCCGGTTCATTCTAAAATCAAGGTAATTAACGTAAATTCCTTCCTCGAATTTAAAATCTAAATTAAACTGTATACTGTCTTTCTGGGCAAAACTTCTAACACATCCTGAAATAAAAATTATAAATAAAACAATGCGCATCTTGTGCAAATATAAATTATCTGGTAAATATATTTTTAAATTAAATCATACTAGTTTTTTTACATTTGCCCCTTTATAAGCAATAATGCTTTTTAAGTTTCGTTATTAAATTGTGTTTAGTTTAAAACAAAATAATTTCACTAAAAATTTATTTTTATTTGGATTGCTTCTCATTTTAGTGGGAATGCCACTTTCTAAATTCTTGATGAGTGTTGGGCAGTTTGTTTTATTAGCTAACTGGTTGTTGGAGGGAAAGTGGAATGAGAAATGGAAAATCATAAAAACATCCCGTTTACTTTGGTTCATGTCGGGTTTCTTTTTATTGCATTTAATGGGATTAATTTGGTCGAGTAATTTAGATTATGCTTTGCACGATTTAAAAATTAAACTGCCTTTATTTTGGTTTCCTTTGCTTTTTATATCAACGCATCAGGTTTTAACTAAAAAAGAAATTCATTTGCTGTTATGGCTATTTGTGCTTTCAGTTATTATTGCAAGTATTACTTGTTTTGTAGTTTGGCTTGGCTTAACAAAACATAAAGTAATTGATATTAGAGACATTTCTATTTTTAATTCGCATATACGTTTTGCATTGATGATTGATTTTTCAATTTCATTTTTATTCTTTTACTTTTTTAAGCAAAACGAGAGAAAATGGGTGGCTATTAAACTCCTATTTATTTTATGGTTAATTTCATTTTTAATAATTATGCAGTCGGTAACAGGAATTTTTATTCTAGTGTTTTTATCTGTTTTTTATACATTCAAATTTGTTTTAAATAAACCTAATCTAATTATTAAACTAGGAGTTTTATTTGCTGTTTTTTTTCTATTTTTTATAAGTGTGATTTGGTTAAAAAAAGAAATTACTCAGCAATATTATATTAATCAGATTACTCCCAAAAAAGAAAAAACAATAAATGGAAATATCTATTTCCATGATGCTGAAAGCAAAGAAACCGAGAATGGTAATTTAGTTTGGTCAAATATTTCTTTTGAAGAATTAGAGTCATCATGGAATAACAGAAGTACTTTAAATTTTGATTCCTTAGACGCTAAAGGAAATCCAATAAGTTCAACCTTAATTCGCTATTTAACATCAAAAGGCTTTTATAAAGATGCAGCGGGTGTTGGAAGCTTAACAGATGAGGATATAAAATGTATTCAAAATGGAATTACAAATTATAGAATTACCAATAAGTCTGGATTAAAAGGGAGAATTCATGAATTTATATACGAATATCATTCGTTTAAAAATAATGCAGATCCTAGTGGCCACACTATGTTAATGCGCCTCGAGTTTTGGAAAACAGGTTTGCAAATTGTAAAACAAAATTTGTTAGTAGGTGTAGATATCGGTGGTCGCCGTATCATTAATAATTATGAATACCAAAAATCAAATTCAAAACTTCAAAAAGAATGGTGGAAAAGAAGTCATAATCAGTTTTTAGCTATAACAATTGCTTTTGGCATTTTGGGGTTATTTGTTTTTATTTCTTATTTGATTGTTCCAGGATTTATTTCAAGCAATAAACATTCTTTATTTATTATTTTCATAATTATCACACTTATTTCAATGCTTAATGAAGATACCTTAGAAACGCAAGCAGGTGTAACATTTTTCGGGTTCTTCTATTCATTTTTGCTTTTTCCTGCAAAAGATGAATCTTAAAATTTAATTTTACATTTGCCAGCCATTTTTACTTATAGATGATATTTAGCAGTAGTATTTTTTTAGTTTATTTTCTGCCTGTTTTTTTATTGGTTTATTTTTTCATTCGGGGAAAAAAACTAAAAAATGTATTTCTATTAGTTTCAAGTATTTTGTTTTATAGCTGGGGTGCACCTAAATTTATTTTCGCCATTCTTGCAACTACTACACTTGATTTTTATCTGGTTAAAATAATGTCGAATGCAGGTAATGAAAAGCGTAAAAAACTATTTCTTATTCTTTCTTTATGCCTAAATGTTGGCATGTTGTTTTACTTTAAGTATTGTAATTTTTTTATCGAAAATTTTAATGCAATTCTAAACTTATTTGGGGCAAATCAAATTGAATGGACAAAAATTATTCTTCCAATTGGTATATCTTTTTACACCTTTGAGAGTTTAACTTATGTAATAGATGTTTATAGAGGAATACATAAACCTCTCAAAAATTTCTGGCACTATCAAATGTATATTTTGATGTTTCCTAAATTAATTGCCGGACCTATTATTCGCTACCACGAAATATCCGATCAGATTGAAGACAGATCGAATAATGAAACACTTGATAATCGCATAAGTGGCTTTATGCGTTTTGCTTTAGGCCTTTCAAAAAAAGTACTAATTGCAAATGTAATGGCCGCAGAAGCTGATCGTATTTTTTCAATTCCTTTTCAGGAGTTAGGTACAGCAACAGCCTGGTTAGGTATGCTAGCCTACACGTTTCAAATTTATTTTGACTTTTCAGGCTATTCCGATATGGCAATTGGAATAGGTAAAATGATAGGTTTTAAATTTCCGGAGAATTTTGATAACCCTTACACCTCCTCAAGTATTACTGAGTTTTGGAGAAGGTGGCATATGACTTTAGGCAACTGGATGCGTAATTACTTATACATCCCTTTAGGTGGAAACAAAGTGAATTCAAAATTAAGATTATACATTAATCTTTGGTTGGTTTTTATTGCATCTGGTTTTTGGCACGGAGCTTCCTGGGCATTTATTTTCTGGGGAATTTATCATGGGTTATTTTTGGTTTTAGAAAGGGCATTTTTATTAAAAGTATATGCTAAAATAGGAAAGTTTCCATCCGTAATTATTACTTTTTTATTGGTAGCAATTGGCTGGGTGTTTTTTAGATCAAACACGTTTTCTGAAGGTTGGAATTACACCAAAAAATTATTCTCGTTTAAAAGCTCAGGTACTTTTTATTTAATGAATGGTTCTTCACAATTATTTTTTATTGCTGTTTTGTTTTCTTTTTTTATGTTAATTCCTAAATTAAATAAATTACAAGAATATTTTTATTCTCGTTCCTCTATTACTGCATCACAGTCTATTATTTTTTCGGTTTTATCTGTTATATTATTTGCTATTTGTTTAGGTGCAATAAGTTCATCCGGGTTTAATCCTTTTATTTATTTCCGATTTTAATGAAAGCAAATCAACTTACAAAAAAAATTGGATTAGGGTTTATTATCCTACTACTGTTTGCACCTATAATTCAGGAAAAATTAGAGTTATTCACCTTTAAACCACTCGAAGGTTATTTTGAGCAACGTGTTGAACCAAAATTTTCATTAGAATCTTGGATAGATGGCAGCTATCAAATCAATAAAGAAAAATACATTGATCAAAACTTTGGCCTCAGAAATTTATTAATTCGCTTAAATAATCAAATTGATTTTTGGTTTCTTAAAAAATTACATGCAGAAAAAGTTGTTTTAGGTAAAAATGGAATGCTATACGAAAGTCATTACATCACTTCGTATTTGGGCGAAGATTATTTGGGAAAATCAAAAGTTGATGAACTCACCAAAAAGCTAAAAAAAATACAAGACTATTTTGAACAGCATAATAAAACTTTCATAATTATGCTTGCGCCCGGCAAAGCAAGTTTTTTCCCAAATCAATTTCCGGAAGCTTTTAATAAAGCAAAAAAAAGAAATAATTATGAGGAATTTTCTGCCCAATTAAAAACTAAGAATATTAATACAATCGATTTTAATAAATGGTTTTTAGCAAAAAAAGATAAAACTCCATTCCCATTATATACCGAATTGGGAATTCATTGGACTGCTTATGGTGCATCTCTCGCTTTTGATTCATTAATAAAATATATTTCAATTAAACGTAATATAGATTTAAAGAATTATGTTGTAGAAAAGTTAGAATTACCTGATACCTTAAGGCCACCGGATGAAGATATTTATAGGGCACTTAATTTACTTTTTACAATGAAACATGCAAAAGCAGTTTACCCAATTTATAAAACTACAATAGATACCATTCAGAAAAAACCTTCACTATTAACTATAGGTGACAGCTATTGGTGGAATATTTATAATAACGGGGTTTTTCAAACACGTTTTAATAAGTGCAGATTTTGGTATTATTTTCAAGAAGCATTTCCGGAATCTTTAAAAAAACAAACGTTTGTTGAATCTCTTGATTTTGAAAATTGTATAGCAGAAACAGATGTAATTATTTTCTGTTTTACTGAATCAACTTTAAAAACCATAGGAAATGGATTTATTGAAAAAGCGTATTCTACTTTTTGTATAAATAAATTAACTGTAGAGGAAAAAAAACTAAGGATTGAGAAAATGATGCAATACATCAGAACTGATAAAAACTGGATGGCAGGTATAATGCAACGGTCGGAAAAAGATAAACTTCCTGTAGATTCAATTATTTTTTATGATGCAAGATGGCAAGTAGAAAACAATTCGGAGAATTAAACTAAATTCGCAACTCAAAATAAACCAGTGCGATTAGTAAAAAAAATAACATCTTTTTCCAATCAATTTTTATTGTGGTTTTTGATCATTTTTACTCTGATTTCATTTTTTGCTTGTAAAAAAAACAATTCGTTTGAAATAGTTAGTTTTAATGCGCTAACTAATAGCGAATTTAATCAGCAATCAAATCCAGTTAGTTTAGAGGCTAACCTAGAAGATGCTACATTACAAGGTATCCGTATCCCAACTGAAAAGCAATGCAAAGGTTCAAAATTAAAGTTTGATTTTACAGTAAAGCAACAATATGCTACAAATGAAAAACTATATTATAAATTATATTTCCAAAATGTTTCGTACAAATTTGATGAAGAACATGAATACAGTGGCGAGAATTTTTATGGCAGTTGGGTAGAAACCAACGAAACGTTTAAACCAATACCATCTTTTTCCGGAGAAATTACACTAACAGATAGTTTAGTGATATTAGGAAATCCTAGGAATGAGCAACTATATTTTGGCAAAAACCCATTGATTGATTTTGTTGATGAGCAAACCTTAGCTAATACCATTGCTTTTATTAAAGATGATAAAACTTGGTTTCCTCAAATAGTTGAAAAAGCAAAAAAAGAAAATCGCACATTAGAAGAACAACTTAATCTCGATGCTGTTTGGGCTATAAAACAGTCAAGGGTTAATCAACAAACAACTAATAACAGGCAATGGAGAAATCCTCGTATGGGTAATTATGAGTTTATGCTTGTTGTAGTATCAGAATCACAACTTAATGAACTGCCTTATCATCAAAAATACCTTGATCGTCCGGATATTGAGGGCAAATATGTCAATCCGTTTACCTACTTTAAAACTGGAAAAGGAAAAAAAATGAATAATGTTGACTATAAAATTTCTGAAAGGCAATTAAAAGTTGCTGCAAAATTTGATTTGGGCTCAGGAATTTATGTTGATAAACGAGAAAATCAAAATTTTAATACATCTTATTTTTCCAGCAGATGTGGAGATGCTGCTCATTTATACAAAAACGCTCAATTTCAACAGTATTTTCATTACATCAACAGAGATTATCCGCTTAAAAATGTACCATTAACAGATAATGTTATGGATGATTCTTTTACTCGTGAAAAGTACCATCAGTTAAAATCTTCATATGAAAAATCGGATAAATTGATTAATACCTACGTGAATAGCTCCGATTGTCCTTGTAAAACGGTAAATTCCGATTCGCTAAAAAAAGAAATCACCTTAATCAATCCGGGTAACGAAAGTGGTAAAGAATTGAAAAAAGAGCATGTTGGTGTGCATGGGCGAATTGGATTAACTTATGGGAAATGGCGAGCAAAAATTAAATTCCCGTCACTTATAAATAAACACAATGTTTGGAATGGAATTACAAATGCATTTTGGTTATTGGCTCAGGAAACCGGTATGCAATGGAACGATAGAAGAGAATGTCGTCATCCAATAGCTTACATTCCTAAACCAATGCCGGATGAAGACGCATCATTATGGAAAACTAAAAAAAGAGATGCCTATTCAGAAATTGATTTTGAAATATTGAAAGAATCTCAATATTGGCCGATGACTTCCTATCCGGGAAAAAAAGATGGTCCATCAGAAAATACGGAATTGCTGGATGACATTACTGTTACTTGTACTAATTGGGATTTGGCTTGCCACGAACCTAAAAAATTTGATATCGGAGCTCAAAAAAATGTTATTGACGAAATGGAATTCGTACATCATCGTTGGAATCAATGGTATAAAGCTTTAACAACAAAAGTTCCTGCAAAAAATAAAGAAGTTTTTGAAAGTGCATATTATTATTTTGAAATTGAATGGTTACCTACTAAACTAATATGGAGAATTGGACCAAGCCCCGACAAACTTAGAATTATTTGTATCATGGATGAATCGGTTTCTGCTATTCCAAATAATCAAATGATACCAATTATTACACAGGAATGGCATAGCCAGGAATGGTGGCCAACAGCTCCATTTAAACAAAATTTTATTCCATTCCCGAAAAAAGATATTGTAGGAAAAATAATGGAAATTGTAGTTGAATGAGTAAACTAAAAAATATAGCGAAAGAAAAGTATTTGTTTTTATTGATAGTTGTATTAAATGCACTTCCGCTATTTGTTGCACCTGCATTTATTACATTGGATGGTGGAGCTCATGCTTATAATGCGAATGTAATTAAAGAATTGATTTTTAATTCAGGCAGTATCTATCATCAGTTTTATGAGTTTAATCCTGAACCTGTTCCAAACTGGATTACTCATGTATTATTAGTTATTTTTCATTTTATTCTGCCTTACGTTTTCGCAGAAAAATTAATCGTGTTTTTATTCTTTGTTTTAACTCCTTTTTTCTTTAGAAAAACGATACTTCTTCTCAATCCGGAAAATAAAGCAATGAGTTATGCCATACTTCCATTTCTTCATTTTCTTATGTTGTACCTGGGATTTTTCAATTTTACTTATGGAATTCTTTTTTGTTTTATAGGAATCTATTATTTCACTAAACATCAACAACAATTGAAAATTAAAAACTGGGCAATTCTTTTTTTAATTTTTACGCTTACTTATTTCTCTCACATTTTCCCATTCATTATTTTATTGATGTATTGCATGAGTGCATTGTTTTTTTCGTATGTGAAAGTTGAAGGTCGCGCTTTAAAATCATTATTCATTAAATTATTTAAGGAATTGCTACCGAAATTAATATTAATGATTGTACTCGTTTCACCGTTTCTGTATTTGTTAAATAACTATTTTGCTTCACGCCCAACATTTAATAGAGAAACTTTTTTAGAGAAAATAGATTTGGTAAGAATGATTTATCGATTAAAGCCATTGCAAGTGTATAGTGATGATGAATTGAGATTTACTAAAATTATGACTGTTTGGATTGGCGTTTTTGGGTTAATTGCCATTTTTTATTTATTCAAAAATTACATTCAAAAAAAACAAACTTTTATTAGCGATGTAGTAAAGCATAATTTTATTTTTTTATCGTTAGTACTTTCAGTTTTGTTATATGTAACACCTGATGATGACGGCTATGGAGGATTTATATCAATTCGTATAACATTATTTATTTGGTATTTTATTATGTTTTGGTTAGCAACTCAGCCTCTACATAAAAAAATACAATGGGTATTTGTAGTTGGACTATTAGCTATACAAGCACCATTATTAATGAAACGAGTAAACGGAATACAATGGACCTACAGTGGTTTTGCAAAAGTAAAAGATATGGCTAACTATATTGAGCCCGGTTCAAAAGTAGTTCAATTGGATTTTGATGATGCAAACTGGCTTGGCCATCATCTTTCTAATTATTTGGCAACAGATAAGCCCATTGTAGTTTTGGATAATTACGAGGCTACAAAAAAGTATTTCCCATTAATTTGGAAGGATGATTATATTCCTAATTTAAAAATTGCTCAGTTAAATATGTTTGAAACTTGCAATTATTGGAAAAGTAATATTTATAATCCCGAAACTGCTCAGGTAGATTATGTTTTGCTGCTTGGTGCACGACCAAATGAAGAATGTTACGAAAAAACAAAACTATTAATTGCACAAAATTGTGTGCCGGTTATTAGTTGTCAGAATGTAAGTTTATACAAGGTAAAAAAGAGCAATCCATAATTGCCATTTTTATTTATTAAATTACTGTGTATAATATTCTACCAATTAAAAAATAAATGGTAATTCCTAAAATATCGTTTAGTGTGGTTACAAACGGCCCGGTTGCTAATGCAGGGTTGATTTTAAAACGATAAAGTGTTAAGGGAACGAATGTCCCTAAAAATGATGCAAAAATAATTACGGTAATTAGTGCTATACTAACAATAGATGCAAGATTTAAACTATCACTGCTCAAAACATTGTAAGCAAAAATAAGAATGGAGCAAATCAATCCATTTATTAATCCAACACCTAATTCTTTCATTAATTTAGGTACTAATTTTTCACCTTTTAATGTATTGTTTGCCAGCCCTTGTACAATGATTGCTGATGATTGTACTCCAACATTTCCTCCCATAGCACCAATTAAAGGAATAAAAAATGCCATTTCGGGATGAATTTGAATTTGAGTTTCGTAACTACTGATAATTCGTGACCCGATAATACCACCGCACATGCCTACCAATAACCAAGGAATACGAGCTCTCGATAAACGCCATAATTTATCTGTTGAGTCAACATCATCAGAGATACCAGACATTCGCTGTATGTCTTTTTCTGCTTCTTCACGGATAACATCTACCACATCATCAATAGTGATTCTTCCAACCAATCGGCCGAGTGTATCTATAACAGGCAATACAACCAAATCATACTTTCGCATGATTTCAGAAATTTCTGCCGTGGCTGTATTTGTTTTTACAGAAATGATTTCAGCATCGTAAATTTCTTCAATTTTTGTAGAGGGTTGAGATATGACTAATTTCTTAAGTGATAGCATTCCTACTAAACGATCATTTTCATCTACCACATAAACAGCATACATTACATCTACGTTATCGGTTTGTTTTCTGATTTCGTCAATACATGCTGAAACTGTTTCACCAACATGCACACTCACTAATTCTTTTGCCATTAGTGAACCTGCAGTTCCTTCCTCATAATTTAATAAGTCGGCAATATCGCTTGCCTGTTCAATGTTTTCAATTTGAGAAAGTACCTCACTTTGAATTTCTTCAGGTAATTCATTGATTACGTCA
>CAZTCG010000043.1:0-6178 GCA_964612005.1 uncultured Flavobacteriaceae bacterium
ATTTCTAAGAAATCAAAAAAATACGCTAAGAGGTAATCTTAAGTACTCAGTTATAAATATTGTTTATTTTTTTGATTAATATTTATTACCTATTCTTCAAACAAATGCTAAATAGTTTTGAAGTTATTAGCCACTCCGATTGTTTTTATTAATTTCGTTGCCACATAATTAAAAATGGATATCAACAACGAAATTATTTATGCGGGCGAACATTTGTGGGCAGGAAAATTAGGTAATTTCTTTATTGTGCTCTCTTTTGTTGCAGCCCTGTTTTCTTCAATAGCTTATTATTTCAGTAGCAAAGATCCGTTAAACGAATCTTGGAAAAAATTAGCGCGTTGGGGATTCTACAAACACGCCATTGGTGTATTCGGAATTATTGGCACACTCTTTTTTATTCTTTACAACAGGTATTTCGAATATCAATATGTATGGCAGCATTCCAACTCCACAATGGACATGAAATACATTTTCGCCTGCTTTTGGGAAGGGCAGGAAGGAAGTTTTTTGCTTTGGACGTTCTGGCATGTAATCATTGGGTTTTTTCTGATTCGTAAAGCAAAAACCTTTGAAGCACCTGTTATGTTTATGGTGATGCTTGTTCAGGTGTTTTTGGCAAGCATGGTGTTAGGTGTTATTTATTTTGATTTACGCATAGGTAGTAATCCGTTTTTATTGCTTCGCGAACATCCTGATTTCATGAATCTGCCTTTTGTGAAAAGTCCGACTTACCTTGAAAAATTAGATGGACGAGGTTTGAATCCTTTATTGCAAAATTACTGGATGACGATTCATCCACCCACTTTGTTTTTAGGTTTTGCATTAACTGTTGTTCCTTTCGCATATGCATTTGCAGGCATCTGGAAAAAAGAATTTACCGAATGGCAAAAACCTGCGCTGCCCTGGACTTTCATTGGTGTAGCCATTTTAGGAATTGGCATTTTAATGGGTGGTGCTTGGGCATACGAAGCATTAAGTTTTGGTGGGTTCTGGGCATGGGATCCGGTTGAAAATGCATCATTGGTTCCTTGGATAACATTGGTAGCAGCTGGGCATGTGATGATTATAAATAAGAATGGAAAAGGTTCATTATTTATTTCTTACTTCCTTGCAGTTGCATCGTTCATTCTAATATTGTATTCTACCTTCCTCACCCGAAGCGGAATTTTAGGCGATTCATCTGTTCATGCCTTTACTGATTTAGGCATGCAAAAACAATTGTTGTTGTTTCTGCTCTTGTTTGTTTTTGCTTCTGTTTTTGTGCTCCTTCAACAAAATAGTTCAAAATGGATTTATGGTATTGCTTCATTCCTTACATTATTGTTTGCCTTCACCTTTAATTTTTTTCCATCTTACACACTTATTTCTTGGGGAATCATAACTTCAGCATTCATTATAATTGGTTACGTTAAATCTTTTCCAAAAGACAATACAGAAGATCAAATAAGTTCGCGCGAATTTTGGATGTTCGTTGGCTCTCTAATGCTAGTAATGAGTGCAGTAATCATTAGTTTATTTACTTCAACGCCTATTTTTAACAAACTGCTTGGTCAGAAAAGTGCACCAATTGATGTTTTTACATACAACAAATGGAGTTTACCTTTTGCATTAATCATTATGTTACTTACAGGCTTTGCTCAGTTTTTAAAATACCGTAAAACAGACATGAAAAAGTTTTACAAAAGCTTATGGGTTTCCATTGTGTTATCACTAGCTATTGGATTAACAGCTGCATTTGCTTTGTATTCTTTTAAAGCCTACGATTTAGCTCCAGAAAAACAAAAAAGCTATTATTTCAGTTATGCGGTATTATTGGTTGCTTGTGTATTTTCGGTGTTTGCAAATGTAGATTATTGGTTAAGGATTTTAAAAGGAAAAATTAAATCAGCCGGTGCAAGCATTGCACACATTGGCTTTGCATTGATTATTTTAGGTGCTTTAATTTCCACATCTAAAAAAGTTACACTTTCCAAAAACTCCTCGCGTAAAAATGTGGAAGCATTAGGCAAGGAATACAGCAACAGTAAAAGCTTACTGCTCACACAAGGCGATACTTTAAAAATGGGTCTTTACTACGCAACATTTGCAGGCAAAAAACGTGATGGCATTCATATTCTTTACGAAGTAAATTATTTCACCAAAAAAGATAATGGCCAACTTGAAAAAGCTTTTGATTTATTTCCTCGTGTGCAGTTGAATGAGCGTATGGGTAATGCAGCAGAGCCCGATACGCGCCACTTTATGGATAAAGACATTTACACCCATGTTACATATGCTGATTTAAATACCATCAATCAAACTGAATCGGAATTATCAGGATTTACTGATCCAACAAATAACATCATCCACATCGGCGACACTATTTTTACATCTAATTCCTTTGTGATTTTAGATTCGTTATCTACCAGTGTAAACAAAGAACAATATGAAAAAAATGATTCGGCTATTACAGTAACAGCGGTGTTGCGAGCAGTAAACATTGAAAACAAACAATTCAAATCTCGTCCAAAATACAGATTGCAGGAGAATTCGGTAATACCAATTAGTGATAGCATTGCTGACTTAGGTTTAAAATTTGTTTTTTGGAAAATCAATCCGGATGATGGCTCCATTGAAATTCAGCACAGCGAAAGAAAATCCAATCAGCGTGATTTTATTGTAATGGAAGCATATCTGTTTCCATTCATCAACATTTTATGGTTAGGTTGTTTTATAATGGCTTTCGGTACATTCATTGCCATTTTATATCGGTTAAAACAGCTTAATAAAAGCGCAAAATAGTTTCAATTCATTAAACAAATTAGTATTTTAGTTCAATGAAATACCTACTATTTATTTTGTTTTTAATTTTCTCGAGTCAAGTGGTGTTTGCTCAAAAAAATAATGAAAGTAATGGTTCATCCGAACGACCAATTGTAAAATCAAAATCAAACATCAGGAATAATAGAGCAATTAAAAATAAAGACTTGTGTGTTTTTTTTAATGCCAATGTTGATACAATGTTTGTTGAAGTAAGCGCTCTTAAAGAAGGTGGAAAATCAGCAGCTATCATTTTATATAATTCCTTTGAGAATGAAATTTTCAATTTTAAAACCTCAGAATTTTTAAATGAAATTCCAATTCAAAATTATTCTAGCGGCAATTATTTTATTAAAGTGAAAATGCAAAAAAACACGATTAAAGAATTGTTTGAAATTCCCGCTGCTAAATAGTTTAATTTAGTTCATAACTCATTTTATCTATAACTAAAACAAAAAGTATATTTGCCCGATAATTTTATCTTATGAACATAAACGAACAATTTCAAGAGTTACTTACGGCATCCGGTTTTATTCAATTATTAGTCTTATCGATTCTTGAAATCGTATTGGGTATAGATAATCTTATTTTTATTTCACTTACCGCGGCTAAAATTCTGGACAAACGAAAAAGAAATAAAGCCAGAATGTTGGGTTTGTTTTTAGCATTGGTAATTAGAGGTGCGATGTTATTTTCTATATCGTGGTTAGCAAGTGCGCAAACACCATTGTTTTATATTGGTCAGCTGGGCATATCATTAGGTAATTTGGTAATGTTAGCTGGTGGGTTATTTTTATTATACAAAACCATTGATGAGATCAGGGAGAAAATTTTACATGATGATGATGAGGAAGTTAAAAATGAAGAGAGTATATCCATGTCGTCGGCAATTACTCAAATCATTATCATTGATTTTGTTTTTTCATTTGATTCCATATTAGCTGCCATTAAAGTTGCTCAAAAAAGTGTCGTAGATCATGCTGATTGCCCTTGCGAAGTAATAGAAAAAGCACAACAAGCTACTCAGCATTCTTCAAATTTGGTAATTATGATTGGTGGTGTACTAATATCAATGGTAGTTATGTTGATTTTTTCTGATCGAGTAAGTAAATTCATTAACCAATACCCAACAATTAAAATGCTTGCTTTGGCATTTTTATTAGTGATTGGAGTTTCATTGGTGCTTGATTGTTTTCATGTAGAAATTCCAAAACCATATTTATATTCTGCTTTAGGATTTGGAATTTTTATTGAAATTCTTAATATTGTTGAGAAAAGAGTAAGAAGAAGAAAACACCATTTGCAGCAAGAGCAGGAACGCGAGGCAAAAGGATTAGATTCTGATAGTACTAACGAAAAATAAATTTATTAAAATGAAAAACGTAACAGTAATTGGTTCTGGAACAATGGGCAATGGAATTGCTCATGTATTTGCACAATTTGGCAACAAAGTAAACTTAGTTGATATTTCTCAACCTGCTTTGGATAAAGCAATTGCTACCATCGGTAAAAACCTGGATCGACAAGTTGCTAAAGGTGTTTTAACCGAACAGGAAAAATCAGCAACACTTGCAAATATTATAACGTATACTAAATTGGAAGATGCAGTTTCTTCTGCCGATTTAGTAGTTGAGGCAGCAACAGAAAATGTGGATTTGAAACTGAAAATTTTTAAGCAATTAGATGAGATTTGTCCTGCAACAACAATTTTAGCGTCAAATACATCTTCAATAAGTATTACAAAAATTGCATCTGTTACTAAACGTGCAGATAAAGTAATTGGTATGCATTTTATGAATCCGGTACCGGTAATGAAACTAGTTGAAGTAATAAGAGGTTATTCAACGAGCGATGAAGTTACTTCGAGTATTATGGATTTATCGAAATCATTATCAAAAATACCTGTTGAGGTTAATGACTATCCTGGATTTGTGGCAAACAAAATTTTAATGCCAATGATTAATGAGGCCATTATTACTTTACACGAAGGCACAGCAGGTGTACATGAAATTGATACAGTAATGAAATTAGGAATGGCTCACCCAATGGGGCCATTGCAATTAGCAGATTTTATTGGCTTAGATGTTTGTTTAAACATCTTACGTGTTTTACAAGATGGTTATGGAAATCCAAAATACGCACCTTGTCCGTTATTAGTAAATATGGTTACTGCCGGTCACTTAGGTGTTAAATCAGGAAGAGGTTTCTACGATTATTCATCCGGTAGTAAAGAATTAGTATTATCTGAGCGTTTTCGTAAAAAAGAAATGGCATAATTACATTTAAAAAATAATTAAACAGCTACTTTCATGAAATACAAAAAATTCATTTTTATATACATGCTAGTAGCTGTTTCTTTTTTTGCAGCATGCAAAAAAAAAGCTACTGAAGAAGAAAATCAAACAACAGTTGCTGAACCAAGATTAATTTTTAAATTTAAATTTGATGCTACACAAGCAAGGCTAAATAATGGTGGTGGAGTTTCAAACCTACCTGCCAATCATCGTGCACAATCTCCGAGTATGAATAAGATGAGTGCTCATTATATTGAGTTAGCTCAAAATGATTTAACTGCATTAGGAGCAGGAAAAATTTTATTTCACGCCCCCGAAACAACTTTGGGTGGTTCAACTGCAATTGATTTTAATCAATCGGTTAGAGTAGGAGATGGGCAGGAATTTTTTTCAATACCATTAAAAAATATTGAAGCTGGAGTTTATAAATGGTTGCGTGTTTCCCTTGCATATCAAAATTATGACATTGTATTTAAAGATGCTAACCTACCTGGGAATCATTTAGCAACCGGAACAATTGCTTCTTTTGTAGGATACAACACCTACATTACTAATTATACTATTAAAAATCAATCTCAAACTGTAAATGCCAATAAACTTCAAGGTTACTGGGGTTTTGAAACACAGGTGCTCGGACAAACTTTTGTACAAACCGGGCAGGCGGCATCAACAACAGTGGTTAATCCAAATTCTCAAAACTCACCCATTCCTGCAGGATCTTGTGTTGTAACTGCTCAATTTGTAAAACCAGGTGGCTTACCTTCTCAACTTATTATAGTTGGTAATGAAAGGCAAGATATTGTTGTAACAGTTTCTTTATCTGTTAATAATAGTTTTGAGTGGTTAGAAACCAATAATGATAATTATTTTGAACCTACTGCCGGCGATCAGGTAGTTGATATGGGAATTAGAGGAATGATTCCTTATTGGCAATAAAAGAATTACTCTGATGGCATAGCGCTAGAAGATGAACCCACCATTTTTCCATAACCCGGATTCCAGCAATAACGTAAACTGAATTCATATCCTTGTCTTGATTTACTGGCAGGAGAAATCTTAGATGGATTATAATCATAAGCCAAACC
>CAZTCG010000043.1:6188-7343 GCA_964612005.1 uncultured Flavobacteriaceae bacterium
TATCATACTCCAATAAAAAAGTAGGTATTACCGCATCTTTCAATCGGTATTGAATTCCTCCGGCAACTGCAAAAGCTTTTTGCTCATGAGAGTGTACAGATTGTTCGTGAATAATATATCTTAACATAGTAGATAAAATAACTTGTTGTGTTTTTCCTTGACGAAGAAAAATCATTCCCGGCTTTAAGTTAAGTGGACTGTCTTTTTTACATAATACTGCAGTTGCATAAGCTGTATAACGCATATTTGTTTTATCATTACCGTCAATAAAAAAAGAGTTTTTAGGTGTGGTAAAGTGATAAGCAGAAATTCCAGCATCGACACGTGTGCCGTTTTCAGAACTGATAAATAAATTACTTTCGCTATAGTGCCAGTTAATTCCTCCGCCAACATCTGCTCTGGTAAATGCTGTTGGATAAAAATTCACCTCACCACTCGAGAAGGTTTCCTGGTACTTAAATCCATCGTATTGCGATTCCCAAGTTAAATTTTGATCATCTCCAATTCTTCTTGTTAATGCTCCTCCTGTTAATCCTACTGAAAGTTTACTGCTTTTGCCTGTTTTAATAATAGCAGCTAAGTTTCCAGAAATAGAACTTGTTACAAATTTTGAATCGCCTGCCACATCATTATAAAAATTAACACCAAATGCAAAATAGGTTTTTTTTAGTTTTTGATGTTGTATTGAAGATTCTAAATTGGCAGCATAAGTAAGAAAACCTGAATTAAAACCACTCCATTGTGATTTATAATTGATGTTAGCCCTAAAATCGTAAGCCACTCCGGTTAAAGCTGGATTAATTACTGAGGGTGCTTCGCCATATAAAGAAAAATGAACATCTTGAGAAAATAACTCAGTTGATGTTATAATGATGAAAATAAAAAAGCAAATAAATTTTTTCATTTGATTATACTGTTATCTGATTAAAGAAATATTCCCTTTTAAATTTACAATTGAGCCGTCAGTTAAATATCCATCAAAATGATAAATAAAAATTCCAGCATCCATTGGAGTTCCTTTATAAGTTCCATCCCAGAATTTCTTTGGATCATCACTGAAGAAAACTCGGGTACCCCATCTGTCGAAAATACTAAAAGTCATACTTCGAATACAATCATTATTTAAAACTTTAGCATAGTCATTTATTCCATCAC
>CAZTCG010000043.1:7357-9541 GCA_964612005.1 uncultured Flavobacteriaceae bacterium
TGCAGTTGGAATAAATACTTCACCGCATATTTTTTCTACTTTAACCAAAATAGTATCATAATCTTTACAGCCCAAGCCATTTGTAACCTGAACAGTATAACTTGTTGATACCTGTGGTGAAGCTTGTATAATTCCTTGTGAGTTTGAACTTAATCCAATTGCTGGAGTCCAATTATAATATAAACCACCGCTGCTGTATGAAGAGGCATTTAAAGTAGCAGTACCGCCAACATCAATAATTTCAGTTTCATTTCCATTGTTTATAATAGCAACAGGAGACACTTTCACTTTAATACTATCAATTAAAGTGTCTGTTAATCCGGTAATGCTTTTTACTATTAGTTTTATAAAATATTTGCCATTTCCGTTTGGTGAATTATTACTTTCTATGTTGTAACAAACCTTTGGATTTTTTTGATTGGATGAATCAGGTATACCACCTTGGAAATACCATTTGTAACTAAGTGGTTGGTATTTGGAGGTATCGGTAAAAGTGATACACTGATACCTGCAGATTGTTTTGTTAAACATAAATCCTGCAATTGGTGTATCGCAAACTATAGGAATTATTTTTACAGTATCGGTTAAGTTTGTAAAACAATTACCTGTAACTTTTACCGTATAAACAATAGTATCTGTAGTATTTACAATCGGATTAGCACAGCTATCACATGATAATCCTGTTGTAGGAGTCCAGGCATAAGTTAATGCATTTGGCGCATTTGTTCGTATCATGGTTGTATCGCCAGTACATAAGTAATTTTTATTTGCTGTTGCAGTAACTTGACTTATTGGTAATACAGTAAGTGTGGCATTTTTAGTTGTTGTACAATTCCCTATAGTTGCAGTAACTGTGTAAATGGTATTGGTAGTAGGATTTGCCACTACACTTCCTCCTGTTGTAGCACTTAGGCCCGTACTAGGAGACCAGCTATAATTGGGCGCATTACCAGTTGCAGTTAGAGTCATGCCCGATGAGCCCAAACAAATTGTATCGTGAGCTATATTTAATGTGAAGATGGGATTTGGCCTAATTGAAACAGTTGCAGTTGCAAAAATGCCTCCAGGACTCACTGTTAATTTTATGATGTAAGTTCCAGGATTACTTGCGCTGAAGTTGGTTACCTGGCTGAAAGGAGATGAAAAACTACCTGTATTTGGCACGGATGACCATTCCCAACTATTAACAGTTACACCCGCAGGTGCAGAAGAACCGGATAAACTAATTATGCCATTAGCACAAGTTGTATCCTGAGATAAGGTTATGCTTGGAACCGGATTTTGACTTTTTAGAAAATTTATATAAAGTATAAAGACTACTACGTATAAAAAATGTAATTTTTTTAAATACATGTTTTTGCAAATTTTTTACGATTTTAATAAGAATTTGTAGTATTTACAAATAATTGATTTTTAATTTGTTCTATAATTTCATAAACTACTATCAATAAAGAGGGTAATTATCAAATACAGCTCAAAAATTTGATTACTTTTGCGCCTTATTTATTAAAAAATGGATAGAAATTCGCTTATTGGTTTAGGTTTAATTGGGGCAATTTTAATTGGATGGATGTATTTTACAGCACCAAGCAAAGAAGAGATTGAACGAAACAAAAGAGTAAGAGATTCAATTGCTTTGGCTGAACAAAAAAAAGCTGAAGAAATTGTTAAAACTCAAAACTTACAAAAACAAAAAGATATTTTAACGCTTAAGGCATCTATTGATACACTTAGCACTTTACCCGATTCAATTCTTAAAATTAAAAAGGAACAGGAATTATTGGCTAATTTCAGAGATTTTGCTCCCGCAGCTTCAGGTAAAGAAGAGGTTTTTCTACTTGAAAATAACTTGATAAAAGTTTCAATTTCCTCTAAAGGCGGAAAAATTAAGTCTGTAGAACTGAAAAATTTTAATCGCCCTGATAGCAAAGATGCGCTTGTATTATTTAATGAAGACAGTTTAAAACAAGCGCTTGTTTTAAATGTTTATAACAATAGTATCATCTCAACCGATAGCCTTTACTTTACAAAAGAACAAACTTCAAATGGATCCGCACTTAATTTGATTTTACCAACATCTAAACCAAATTCATTTTTAAAATATCAGTATGCATTAAATGATGATTCTTACAATGTTGACTTTAAAGTTGTATTCTCAGGAATGCAACAAATCATTAGTACCAA
>CAZTCG010000044.1:0-5120 GCA_964612005.1 uncultured Flavobacteriaceae bacterium
TGCAGATTACATTATCATAGATGGAAGTAATGCTGGAACGACTTCCCAAAATTTAACTATTACGAATTCAAATACAGGTACATCTTCAGCTGTCATCTGGATAGCCAGTGCTTCAGCCTCTGATGGGGCTACAAACAACACAGTTAAAAATTCGATTATCACCGGAAATGCGGCTACAACGACATTAGCAGGGATTGTAAGTTCTTCAGGAACGACCATAACCAGTGCTGTTCAAACAGCAAATTCCAACAATCAAATATCAAATAACTCAATTAGTTTGGTTCAGGAGGGAATATATATCAATGGATTGTCCACCAATTTGGACAATAGCTGGAACATTTCTAACAACTCACTTACGAGTTTGGGATTTGATGGAATATATGTGCTTAATATGCAAAATTATATTATTTCGAATAACACTATTTCTTCCATATCAACATCTGCAAATCCATCTGTTTCAGGTATTTATTTCTCTGCTATTCATACGAATGGAGTGGTAAAAAATAACGATATCTCTAGTATTCAAAACACAGCGAATAGGGGAGCTTACGGTATTTATCTCGGTTCATCTTCAACAACAAATTCGATTTCCCTGTACAACAATTTCATATCAAACATTTATTGTTTGGGAACTAATGCGACATTAAATAGAGGAGGCCATGGTATAGGAGTAATGACAGGGGGTGGATATAGTATTTTATTCAATAGCGTTAATTTAAATACCTCAAATGCAGGTTCAAGTACAACAGGTATTTCTGCCGCTCTGTATGTTGCATCAGTTGTAACAACAGGTTTGGACATTCGAAACAATATTTTTGTCAATTCCCAATCATCAACCACGCGCTACGCCATTTATTCTGATGCAGCAAATACTGCATATAGTTCTATTAATTACAACAATTACTTCTCAACAGGATCAGCTCTTGGATTCATTGGTTCGGCCAGAACCGCACTCGCTGATATCGTTACAGGTTTTGGTGGCAATGCCAACTCTATAAGTGTAAACCCACCTTTTACATCTGCCACTAATTTGCATCTCAACACCTCGGGTACAGGAATCTTTTCATTCTATGTTACAGGTGGCTCCGGTACAGGAATTACTACGGATATTGATGGTGACACACGGGCTGCAAACCCATGTATAGGTGCGGATGAAATTTCACTTCCTGTTTCTTGCACAACACCCTCCTCTCCTGCAGATTTAGCTACCGATGTTTCTCAAGTGGCTTCGTTAAATTGGAATTCCGCTACAAATGCAGCAAGTTATGATGTTTATTTTGGTACTGATAATCCACCTACAAATATTTTAAACGGTTTTAATCAATCAACTACTACTTTTACACCTGCTGCTGCACTTGATCCCACAACTACATATTATTGGAAAGTTGTTCCTAAAAATGCAGGCTCTGTACCAACAGGATGTTCTGTTTGGACATTTACAACACAATCTGCATCGCCCACTCTCACAACATCTTCTTTATCAGCATTTGCAAGTCAGTGTGCAAACACAACATCGTCAGCATTAACTTTTAGCATGAACGCCCTTAATTTATCAGGAACAAATGTTACAATTACTGCACCATCAGGGTTTACTGTTTCAGAGGATAATATTTCATTTAACAATGCAATAAATGTAAACCACACATCCGGAACTTTTTCTAGTAAATTGATCTATGTTAAATTCACTCCCACTTCAGCAACTGCATTTACTGGAAATATTGTTATCAGTGGCGGAGGCTTGAGTGCTGATGTAAATGTTGCTGTTTCTGGTACAGGAGCGGGTTTAAATGGTACATATACTGTTGGCGCAGGAGGAAATTACACAACTCTTACAGCAGCAGTTGCTGCGTATAATTCAACATGCCTTCTTGGACCGGTTACTTTTAATCTAACCGATGCATCCTACACAACAGGAGAAACTTTTCCAATAACTATCAATGCAAATGCAAATGCAAGCGCAACAAATTCATTAACTATTAAACCTGCTACAGGAGTTACAACATCGATTTCAGGGTCGAGTACCGTTTCAATTTTACGAATTAATGGTGGTGACTATATAATAATTGACGGGTCAAATAATAGTACAACATCTAGAGATTTGACAATTGCCAATACAAGCACCGGGGCATCTTCTGCCGTAATATGGTTGCAAACAGCAACATCTGATGGGGCAACAAATAACACTGTTAAAAACACGGTAATAAGAGGAAATTCCGTATCAACAACACTTTTTGGAATTGGGATAGGAAGTAGCACAATTTCAACTACATCTTATGGTACTGGAAATAATTCAAATACAATTAATAATAATAATATTGGGGCATGTCAACATGGTATTTATACACAGGGTACATCAGCATTATCAAAAAATTCAAATAATTCAATTAATAATAATTTATTAAATAATATGTCGCCAAATAATATTGGGATCACTGGTATTTTTACAGGATTTGAAGATAATTTAATAATAAGTGGAAATACAATAAGTGAAATTAATGGTAGTTCCGATAGAGCTGCAATTAATCTAGGATGGGGCACTTCATATTCAGGGACATCAACAACTGGTAACGAAGTCACAAATGGCACAATTTCTAATAATATAATTGGAAATGTGGTTGGATCTGGAACAAATACATCTTTTGGTATTTGTGTGGCTTCAGCAGCAAGTGGGACAACAACTATAAAAAACAATATGATTTATGGTGTTTCCCATAATAGTACATCACCAGATATTACAGCAGGTATTGCAATTGGTGGTGGTGCAGGAAGTGCTACAAATATTTATTACAATACAGTATTTATGCAAGGAACAATGGCTGCTGGTACTGCAGGCTCGATGGCATCAACATGTTTTGCCATAACAAATGCAACAATGGGGACTGTTGATGTAAGAAATAATGTTTTTTCAAATAATCAGTCCGGAAACACCTCTGCAACAACAAGGTTTTCAGCAATTGGCTTAACAGCATCAACTTTAACAGGATTTACTAGCGACTATAATGACTTTTATAGTAGTGGTTCAGGTCCCGGAACATACGTTTTAGGGTCGACTGGAGGAATTACAGGCGGTACATCTTACACTTTTGCAACATGGAAATCAAGCTTATCAAAAGACTTAAATTCAGTCAACTACTCTCCAACTTTTACCTCTTCTACAGACTTACATTTAACAGCAGCTTCCAATTGTCCTCTTGATGGTAAAGGAACACCTATATTAAGTATAACAACTGATTACGATGGCGCAGCTAGGAATTCAACCACTCCAGATATTGGCGCAGATGAATTTAATCCAAATTTACCTACAATAACAGGAACATTAAGCGCTTGTATGGCATCAACAACTTCGTTAACCGGTTCAGGCACTGCTGCAATTTCTACTCCATGGGTTTCTTCGAATACGAGCATTGCAACCGTTAATTCAACAAATCCGGTAACTGTAACTGGTCTAGCTCCTGGTACTGTATCAATAAGTTATACTGATAATGCTTCTTGCGTTCAAGTTGCATCTGTTACCATTAACCAACCATCACCAACACTACCAAATGGAACAAGCATAGCCAACGGAGATTATTTATGGAATGGTAATACCAGCACCGATGGAAGTGTTGCAAGCAATTGGTATGTATTAAATAATGCAAACTATACCACTGCTACAACTGCACCAACAGCAAGTGATAAAGTATTTATTGTTTCTTCTGCAAGTTCAGGAGGTTGTGTTTCTAATTCTAATTACGCCACAGCACCTGCCAGCGGAACATTTAATGCTAATGGATTTTACTTAGGTAGTGGAGCTACATTCAATATGGGTTCAGGTTCAACGTTAGTTGTTAAAGGTGATTTTATAAATGCAGGTGGCAATTTTAATGCTGGTTCAGAAACCGTAACATTTAATGGCACTTCAGCTCAAACCATAGGGGGCAATACAAGCACTACTTTTTATAATTTAACCGTAGATAATACTGCAGGGTTAACCGTCTCAAAAGGATTTACCGTTAATAATGAACTTAAATTTACAAACGGAAATATTACTGCAGCTTCTTCAAGTGAAGCTGTAACTTTTGAAACTACAGGATTTGTTTCAACATCAACAGGTTCAGTACCTGCAGATGGTAAGTGTATCGTAGGGTATTGTAAGAAAAACACTAATTCAACTTCAAAATTCACATTCCCGGTTGGTTCAAGTACAGTTTATCGTCCGGCATCAATTACACCATCAACGAGTGATGCCACAACCTGGACTACAAATTATGAGAATCAAGGGCCAACTAATTTTAATGTTACAGGAGCTAACATAGATCATGTAAGTAGATTGGAATATTGGAACATTGAACGAACAGGTGCATCTCCATCAAATGCAACGATAGAATTAACTTGGAATACGAACAGTGTTCCGGGAACAAATTTTTCCGATATGATTGTCGCGCATTATACCGGTTCAGCATGGGAAACTGCAGGTGGTAATGGAATATCTGGAACAACAGCTTCGGGTGTTGTTTCATCTGATGCAAATTGGTCTTCATTCAGTCCGTTTACACTTGGTTCAAAATCATCAGCTAATCCACTACCAGTTGTTTTAACTGATTTCACAGCAGTATGTAATCAAGATAAAACGCAATTAAAATGGGTTACTCAATCGGAAATCAATAATGATTATTTTACTATTGAGCGCAGTAAAGACGGAAGTGTTTTCAATGAAATAGGACGTGTTAAAGGAAACGGTACAACCAATCAACAAAACACATATCAGTTTTATGACGAGCAATCCGTACAAGGAACATCTTACTATCGTTTAAGTCAGTTTGATTTTAATGGTACAATAAAAGTGTATCCTATTAAATCTGTGATTTGCGCAAACGGTCAAAATGCTATACGTGTTTATCCAAACCCAAGTAAAGGTATTTTTGAAGTAGCGGGTATAGAAGAAGGGAATCAATTAATTATAACCGATGTATTAGGTAAAAAAATAGCTAGTATAACTTGTAAGTCAATAAAAGAAAAAGTACAGTTAAACGAACTTAAACCGGGCGTTTATTTTATTGAAATCAGAGATTCTAAAGGAACAGTTAATATTCAAAAAATAATTATCGAATAGTTTGGACTGAATAAAAAATAGATTTAGG
>CAZTCG010000044.1:5220-9511 GCA_964612005.1 uncultured Flavobacteriaceae bacterium
ATTTTTCAGTTCATTACCTTTTCAATCAGAAAGAGGTAAGGCACTGTTATCCATATCTTTTCGTTTTCTATCACCAAGGAATGCACCTGAAAAAAATAATTCTATCCTTAAACCATAAACACTTTGTTCTTTGTTGATATCACTATATAAACAAACACCTATACCAACATCGTACTTTACTTTGTAAGTAAATTGAACTGCTGCATGAAACCCAAAAGGTTGTAAAGTTCGTGAACGAATTTGATTTGCAGCAGTATCGATGATCGGTCGGTTGATAAAAGACATTGACGGCCCAAGATAACCGGCCATGTTAAATTTATTAAGTTCAAAACGTTTTCCTACTGCAGTGTGTAATTGCAGGTGACTGTAATTTCCAAATTGAGGCCCGGCTAAAAAAATTCCGGACTGAAAATAAATTTGTCTGATGTGGTAATTAAAATCTACACCAATATTTAAATTGGTGTTTTGAATGTAGGAATTATAACAGGTACCACCTCCCGCTGTAAGATAATTGTTAAATACGCGATAGCGTTTGCCGTCATAGGTAATCTCTTTTTTTCTATCAAAATCTCCTTTGGGCTGGGCAAAAAGTGATATAATAAAAAAAAGAAGAAAGCACAAAAAAAAGAATTTTATTTTGTGTTTTGGTGTCATTAAAAAATAAAAAAATTAAAGCGGAATATTTCCATGTTTTTTGCGTGGTAAACTAACCGCTTTATTTTGCAGCATTTGAAATGCTTTAATTAGTTTTTCACGGGTATCTTCAGGTTTAATTACTTCATCAATAAAACCTCTTTCTGCTGCGCGATAAGGATTTGCAAACATAGTTTGATATTCAGCTTCCTTTTCTTTCCATTTTGCATTTTTATCTTCAGCGGCAGCAATTTCACTTTTGAAAATAATTTCAGCAGCACCTTTTGCGCCCATTACAGCAATTTCAGCACTTGGCCAAGCATAATTCATGTCTGCGCCGATATGCTTACTATTCATAACATCATATGCTCCTCCGTATGCTTTTCGAGTAATTACTGTTACGCGAGGTACAGTAGCTTCCGAAAAAGCATATAACAATTTTGCGCCGTTAGTGATGATAGCATTCCATTCCTGATCAGTACCCGGTAAAAAGCCCGGAACATCTTCAAAAACTAAAAGCGGAACATTAAAACAATCGCAGAAACGAACAAATCGTGCAGCTTTTGTTGATGAATGTATATCTAAAACACCAGCTAAAACAGCAGGTTGGTTAGCAACAATACCAATGCTTCTGCCCGCTAAACGTGCGAAGCCAACTACAATATTTTCCGCATAATTTTTATGTACTTCAAAAAAAGTTCCTTCATCAATCACTCCATTTATTACTTCACGCATGTCGTAAGGTTGATTTGCGCTTTCGGGAATAATAGAATTTAAAACTTCTCGCTTTTCAGACGCCTTTAATTCATAAGGAATTGATGGCGCATTCTCTTCACAATTTTGTGGGATATAACTTAATAATTGTTTAATTTGCTGAATACATTCTATTTCGTTAGCGCAGGCAAAGTGAGTAACCCCACTCTTAGTTGCATGTGTCATGGCGCCGCCTAATTCCTCTGAACTTACTTCTTCATGCGTAACTGTCTTAACTACATTTGGACCGGTAACAAACATGTATGAAGTGTTCTCCACCATAAAAATAAAATCAGTCATTGCGGGAGAATATACCGCCCCACCAGCGCATGGCCCCATGATAGCAGAAAGCTGTGGTACAACTCCTGATGAAAGTACATTTCTGTAAAAAATATCTGCATATCCACCTAATGAAACAACTCCTTCCTGAATACGAGCGCCACCGCTGTCGTTTAAACCAATAACAGGTGCTCCGTTTTTGGTAGCAAGATCCATAATCTTACAAATTTTTTCAGCATGCGTTTCCGATAAAGAACCACCAAAAACAGTAAAATCTTGAGAGAAAACATAAACTAATCTTCCGCTTATTGTACCGTAACCGGTAACAACACCATCACCTAAATATTTTTCTTCACTCAATCCGAAATCATTACTCCTGTGAGTAACTAACATGCCTATCTCTTCGAAACTTCCTTCATCCAATAAAAAATGAATTCTTTCGCGAGCTGTAAGTTTCCCTTTTTTATGTTGAGCATCGATGCGTTTTTGTCCGCCACCTAATTTAGCTTCTTCAATTTTTGAGTCAAGTAGATTAAACTTTTGGTTCATAGTACTTATTTTATAAAAGAAACAAATGTAAGAAAAAGGAACTAGTTTAAGCAGTTTTAATGTTCAATTCACTTTTTCAAACATCCTACTCCATCTTACTGATGAGGTTTTTTTATCAGTACTTAAAATAATAACCCATGCTTTGCCAATTACATGATTTTCAGGAAGAAATCCCCAATATCTCGAATCCATCGAGTTATCTCTGTTATCGCCCATTACAAAATAATAATTCATCTTAAAGGTATAACTGTTTGTTTTTTCGCCATTAATGAAAATCTCATCATTTATAATTTCTAACTTATTATTTTCATAAACAGTGATTAAACGTTTATAAAAAGGAAGTGTTTGTTTATTTAATTCAACTTCTGCATCTTTTTTAGGAATGTATAATGGGCCAAAATGGGTTGCGTTCCATCTGTAAATTTCATTTGATGGAAAAATAGTTTCATCCCAATTATTTTCACCATCATCAAAATTTTTTATTGATTTAATTACTTTTTTTTGCTGGATTTGTTTAAGTTCATTTTCGTTTACTGAAATTAAATAGGTTTCCGCCTTATATGAAAGTGCTTGAATTTTTTTAATGCCCAGCAGTTTTTTTAGTTCATTAATAGCGATGTGTTTTTTTAATTCTATGAGATAATTTTGTTGAAACAGATCGTTTTTTGAAGTTACTGAATCATTGATGCTAATTTTTCCTTTATTAATTGATACTTGATCACCAGGAAGTGCCACGCATCGTTTTACAAATTTTGTTTTGTGGTCAACAGGATGTTCGTCTTCCATTGGATAATTGAACACAATTACATCGTTTCTATTGATCTTAGGTTCACCAAAAATTCGCCAACCAGACGTCTGAATAAAATCGAGGTACCATTTTTTTTCAACGGTTGGAACACTTAATGGAGTAATTGGAAATCGCGACCCACATGAGATTTTATTAACCAGTATATAATCTCCTTCCATTAAACTATTCTGCATGGATACGGATGGAATATAACAGGTTTCAACAATAAATACACGAATTAACAGAACGAGTAATGATGCCGTTAAAAAAGCTATTAGCCATCCTAATAATCCAGATTTTTTAAGCTTTAATTTCAATGGAATAAACTAGATGATATTAAATGGATTTCACGGATTTATTTTCCTGCTTGGATTATCGCTAACAAAAGATTTCCAGCCACTATATGATTTTTTAATAGAGCTGCCATCACCAATGGGTTTTGATTGAAAATGATGACAGATAGCAACACTTAGCGCATCACTGGCATCAAAATAGGCAGGCATTTCTTTTAAATGGAGTAAACGTTGTATCATGGCTGCCATTTGCTCTTTGGAAGAGTTTCCGTTGCCAGTAATACTTTGCTTCACCTTTCGGGGAGAATATTCTACTACCGGAATTTGTTTTTGCAATGCGGCAGCCATTGCAACACCCTGTGCCCTGCCTAATTTTAGCATCGATTGAACATTTTTACCAAAAAATGGCGCCTCAATGGCTAATTCATCGGGCAAATATTTTTCAATGATTTGAGTTAAGGTTTCAAAAATTTGTTTTAATCGTAAACTATGATCATCTGCTGTATTTAGCTTGATTACATCACAATGCAAATAATGCATTTCCGAACCTTTAATGGTAATTAAACCATATCCTAACACAACAGTGCCGGGATCAATACCTAAAATTATTTTTTCTTTGCTTGTTTTAATAATAACACAAAAGTAGGAATAAGTTTTTGCTAATAATTCAATTTGTGTTTTCTTAATGATTTAATTTTAAGTCGTGAAAAAAAGCGCCATTCTTTTACTTAAAATTTTACTGGGCATTGCCTGTTTTCTTTTTATTTGGATAAAATTAAATGATCAGTTTACGGAAGAAAAAACAAACTTGTTTTTTGAAACCTTATCCGGTAAAAATAATTTGTACTTATTCATACTTGTTGTTTTTATGTTATTTCCCAACTGGCTGATTGAAAGTTACAAATGGCAAATGATTAGTTCTGTAATTGAAAAAATATCTTTTACTTCTGCGGTTAAAGGAGTTTTTTCGGGAATTTGCGTTGGTAATTTAACGCCG
>CAZTCG010000045.1:0-4593 GCA_964612005.1 uncultured Flavobacteriaceae bacterium
CGTTGAAGTTAACCTTATTAATTTAAGAGATTACAGTGAATACAAACAGAAGCAAGTAGACGATTATGCATTTGGAGGTGGTGCCGGTATGGTTATGATGATTGAGCCAATAGCAAATTGCCTGAATGATTTAAAATCTAAAAATAATTATGATGAAGTCATTTATTTGACTCCAGATGGTGAAACATTACAGCAATCCATTTGTAATTATTACTCCACCAAACAAAATATAATTTTACTGTGCGGACATTATAAAGGTATTGATGAAAGAATAAGAGAGCATTTTATAACCAGAGAAATTTCTGTGGGAGATTATGTTTTAAGCGGTGGCGAATTAGCTGCAGCTATTTTTAGTGATGCTGTAATACGATTAATTCCAGGTGTTCTTAACGATGAAACATCTGCCTTATCTGATTCTTTTCAAGATGATTTATTGGCTCCTCCTGTTTATTCACGACCAGCTGAGTATAATGGATGGAAGGTTCCAGATGTATTATTAAGTGGACATGCTTTAAAAATAGATCAGTGGCGATTTGAAAAAAGTATTGAACGCACAAAACTAAAACGACCCGATTTATATCAAAAATACAAACGCGATCATTAATCATGCACAGTATTGAACCATTTTACAATTGGAGGCACTTGTATATTGCAGCTGATGATCCACTTTCTCCGTTTTACGGAAGAGAATACAGCGAATTTGAATTTGAAAACAAAATTTATAATTATTTCATTCATCCTCAATGGGATAATTTTGGCTCGGAAACGCTATATGTAAAAATACTTTTTGTTGATTATACAGAAAATTACGCAATACTTGAGTTTATTGGAGAATGGAATGATGCCATCAATAATGATATCATGCTTTTAAAGCGAGAAATTATTGATGAGCTGCAAAAACAAGGCATTAATAAATACCTATTAATAGGTGAAAATATATTGAATTTTCATGCGTCTGATGATTGTTATTATGAGGAATGGTTTGATGATATTGAAGATGGCTGGATTACCTTCATTAATTTCAGAGAGCATGTTCTAAAAGAATTTGAAGCGTATAATATTGATTATTATTATATTTCAGGAGGAGAATTAAATGAATTCACCTGGAGGAGATTTAGTCCTGGACAGCTTTTTGGGAACATTAGTAAAATAATTTCTAAGCGATTAAGGTAATTTACACTTTAATTCCAATAACCAATAAATCATCTACCTGTTCATGATTTTTCATCCATTGATTGATTTCATTGTTCAATAAATTACCTTGTTCTATTATAGGTTTTGAGCTAATGGAACAAACAAAATTCTTCATGTTCTTACTCATGTATTTTTTACCATCAACACCACCAAATTGATCTGGGAAACCGTCAGTTGTAGCATAAACAAAATCACCTTCATTTAGTTGAAAATCGTGTTGTTCGTATTCAAAATTAAATTCGGTAAAACTTGCTATGCTTGCTTTTGTAGGTTTGATTTCTGTTAATTCTTTTGTTTTTCCGTCAATTATCCATATTGGTCTGTTTGCACCTGAGTAGGATAGTTTTTTTGTTTGTTTATTAATTTTAATTAAACAAATTTCCATTCCATCTTTACTTTTTCCTTCTAAAATACTTTCTTGTTTTAAAGTTGTTTTAACTCCATTATTTGTTGCGAAAAGAATTTTTGAAGGTTCTGAATTTTCCCTAACTGCATCGTGTAATTTATCTGAACAAATCATGCTCATAAAACCTCCGGGAACACCATGACCTGTACAATCTGCGCAAGCAATTAAAAATTCATCTTCATTCAATTGTTTAAACCAATAAAAATCACCACTTACAATGTCTTTTGGTTGATAGAAAATAAATAAACTGGAACAAACTTTATTAATTTCATCCATGCTTGGTAAAATAGCATATTGTATGCCTTTTGCATAATTTATACTATCGGTAATTTCTTTGTTTTTATGTTCGATTTCTGCTTTTTGGTGAACAATAGTTTTAGTTCGTTCGGTAATAATTGCTTCCAGTTTTAGATTTTCGTTTCTTAGACGTTTTGTGTTGTATTTAATGATTAAAACAAAAGATGAAACAACTAGAATGATATAAGAAATGTAAGCAAAAATAGACCTATACCAAGGAGGAAGAATAGTGAAAGTTAATTTTACCTCTTCACTTTCATTTCCACTAATGTCTCTCACTTTTGCGTGGAAAATATATTTACCCTCGTTCAATTTATTTAAAGTTACTTCATTGCTTTTCGACCATTTACCGTAAGCTGTATCTATTCCTTCAACAAAGTAGGAGAATTCTAATTCATTTTTATCTATAAAATTAGGTGCTGATAAATATAATTGGAGTTGATTATCATGATAATTAATTGATTTTTCTAATTCTAAATTGCCAGAAATGTTTTCCTTAATGGTATCAGTTTTTAAAATTAAGTAACTGATAATCGATTTTTGTTTTATTTCTTTTTTTCGAAAAGTTAAATCATAACAATAAAAACCATCATTTGTAGAAATATAAATTGAAGAATCAGAATGATAAAAATGTTTGGCATTTACTTCTTTTATTCTATTTAAAAATTTTGATTCATTATTTAATTTTCCGTTTTTATATACTAGTGAAGAAATTTCATCAACTTTTGTGATATTATCTTTTGGACCTGTTCCTTGAAAATATACCTCGCCATTTACAACTGCTGGTTTAGCAATTTGATAAGTATAATGAAACGGATTAAGATTTTCATCACGCTTAAAATTTGGTTTACTATTTTCTTCAAAACTTAATATACCATTCCCTGTTCCAAACACAACTTTGTTGTTTAAAATAAAAGGGCAATTATCCTGTAATGATTTTAAACCATCTTTTAAACCATAATTTTTTATGGAATTTGTAGTTTTATTATAAACATCTATTCCTTTTTGATTTATACTAAAAAAAACAGAATTGTTTTTCTGTAAAATATATCTTGTTTCACCCTCGGTTTCAAATTCTTTTTCAATGTAAAAACCATCATTTGAAAATTTAGCAATACCGTAAAAACCATTACCGCCAATGTAAAGAATAGATTTATCGGATTGATCGGCTAGTAATTTGTAGGTTATATAGCCTTCAATTACAGGTATAAATGTTTTTCCATCATACATGTAAATTCCATCGGATGTAGCAATGAAAAGTAAATTATTAAAAATGCATAAATCCCATACTTGCTGATTTAATTTAGTTGTTTGAAAGCATTTTTCATTTTCATTTAAAAATAATAACCCTTTATCTGTTCCAATAAATAATTCATTTTTAAACTTACATGAAGTTTCAATGGTGCCTTTTATTCCATCAAATTTTGTCCATCTTGTTATTGGGGTATTTATTTCAATATATGTAATTCCTTTATTTAATGAAAGCCATAGGTTTCCTGCATTATCTTCAAATAAAGAGGTAACAAAATCATCTTGCAATCCATTTTTTGAATTAATTGATTTTAAAGGATTAAAATGTTCATCAGTAATAATTACTCCATCCTGCTGACTTCCTACTGCGTAATTTCCATTACTAAGTTTAAGCCCACAATAAAGTTGCTTTTCAATCATCCATTCATCTAACGGACTATCTACTTTTTTAAAAGTGCTTTTATTAGGGAATTTGGGATTCAGGAAAAGTATAAACATGCCTTTTTCTGTACCAACCCAGTATTCGTTCCTATATTTTGGAAGAATAAATCGGATTTTAGTTTGTGAAAAAATTTCTGATCCATCAACATAAACCAATCTATTGTTCATCAATACTTTTAATCCAACATTAAACTGTCTTACGAATAAATTATCATTTACAGAGAAAAACGTATGAAATAAAGAATCTGAAGGGGCATTTAATATTTGTAAAGGTTTGTCTTTATATGCAATAATTTTTTCGTTTGAACAGAAATAGATTGTATTTTGGATGTTTATTGTCGACCAGACTTCACTAAAGGACAAATCAGTTTTATTTAGATGTTTGGTTAGAGATTCGTATTTAAAATCACCTTTTTCAGTAATATTAATTTGTCCAAAATCATGTTGTCCGCCAACTAAAATTTTACCTTTTGTATCTTTTGATAATGAAATAGCGGCACTTTCATTTTTTAAAAGTGCAATTTCCCAGTAATAACCATCATAAATTAAAACACCACTGAGGTTAGCAACAAAAATTCTTCCTAAACTGTCCTGAACAAAACCTCTGTTTTGATCAGTACTCATATAATTTGCCGGTGAATAATTTTTAAGGTAGTAATTACCTGTTTGAGCGTGAGATTTAAAAATTATAAGACTTAAAAGGATAAAAAAATATTTATTGAGGTATTTCAAGCTTAAAATTTTATGTATCAAATTTAATAATTAATAAATACGAAATGGTTATTTCACTATTGGGCATAAAAAAAGGCCACTTTATGTGGCCTTTTCATAAATATTGGAATTAATCTTTATTTCTTTTTTGCGTAACGAGAACGGAATTTATCAACACGTCCTGCAGTGTCAACTAACATTTGTTTACCTGTGTAAAACGGATGTGACTCGCTGGAAGTATCAAGTTTGAACAGAGGCAGTTCGCGACCATCGTCCATTTTGACGGTTTCTTT
>CAZTCG010000045.1:4630-8975 GCA_964612005.1 uncultured Flavobacteriaceae bacterium
GATGTGTTTGAAATCTCCATTTTAACTAATGGATATTCGTTTCCGTCTTCCCATTTAATGGTATCTTTAGTGTCTGCACAAGAACGGGTTAAAAATGTGTAATCATTTGAAATGTCTTTAAATACGACTAATCTGTAGTTAGATGGATGGATATCTTTTTTCATGTCTATAAATTTTCTAAAATGGATTGCAAATATACAATTTAATCTTTAAATCCAAACTTTATTTTTAAAAAACAGAATAAATTACATTTCGTAACGTTTAGCGAATGTATATTTGTAGTCTAAGAAATGCAATTAATCAAACAACTTTCAAAATTCGTAGTAGTTTTAGTTCTGCTACTGGGCATTTCTTGCAAAAAAGATGGTTTGCCATTTTCTGACGTAAAAAAACTCACTTTCTCTCAGGATTCTGTATTATTTGATACTGTTTTTACTCAGGTTGGTTCTTTTACAAAGTATTTCAGAGTTGTCAATACTAATAATAACACTTTAACAATTTCTAAAATTTATCTTGCCAGAGGGAATTCTTCTTTTTACAGATTAAATGTTGATGGTATACCAGGAAAATCATTTGAAAATATTGAAATTTCTGCTGGTGATAGTATTTATGTATTTGCCGAGGTTACAATTGATCCAAATAATCAAAGTAATCCATTTGTATATCAAGATTCTATCATATTTGATTCGCCTGCTGGTCAGCAGGATGTTGATTTGTATGCAGTGGCAAGAAATTGTTATTTACACTTGCCTACTAATACTATTTACTTAGGTAATGGCGGAACATTTAGTTTTGGTTCTTTGCCTTGCGGAGAAGTTTGGAATAACGATAAACCTCATTTGGTTTTTGGCTATGCTTTAATTGATTCTACCTGCACACTTACTATTAATGCAGGAACAGAAGTATATTTTCATCAAAACGGTGGCATTGTTGCTGATCGTGGAGGTTGCTTAAAAGTATTAGGAACAAAAGAACAACGTGTTACTTTTCAAGGAGATCGATTGGAGTATGATTACAGAGATATTGCAGGGCAATGGGAACGAATTTGGTTGCTTGATGGAAGTAGTAACAATCAAATAAATTATGCAATAATTAAAAATGCCTTTATTGGAATTCAAACTGAGCCGTTTGCTTTTTATGAAAATGGTGGCAGTGTGCTTCAGCAAAGAAAAGTAAAAATAACCAACACAATTATTCAGAATTGTTCATATGCAGGAATTTTTTCTCGATATTATAACATAGAAATGGGAAATTCCATCATCAGCAACTGTGGTAATTATTTGGCGGCTCTTATTTATGGAGGCTCATACAGTTTTAGGCATTGCACTTTTGCTAATTACTGGACTGAGGAAACGAGAAACACACCTTCCATTTACATTAACAATAAAAATGATGCACAGAATTTTCCTATTGATAGCGCTTATTTTGTTAATTGTGTTTTAGATGGTAATAATTCGGAAGAACTATCTCTGGATACTGCTCTTGTAAGTGGACAAATCAATCAAATGAAATTCATCAATAACATGCTCAAAACACAAATTGGCACTTCCAATGTGAACCGATTCATTAATAATAAAATTAATCAATCGCCAAGTTTCAGGGATCCGGGTAATAAAGATTTTCGTTTAAATTCAAATTCACCTGCAATTAATTATGGTATTCAGTTGCCAACATACCTAAACGATTTAAATGGAGTATTACGCGATCAATTACCTGATTTAGGTGCTTATGAGTATATTCCATAAACTGTGATTAAAAAAAATTAACAAATAACAAGTAATTTGAGATTTCATTTTTTTAACTTGGTGCTATTTTTGTAAGCCGTATAAAAATTTTATTTATGACTAAAACTATTATCAATTCAATGCTCTTTTTAAGTTTATTGGTTTCTTTAAATCAATTTGCTCAAGGTTATGAAATTAAAGTAAACATTAAAAACTCTAAAGACAGTATGTGTTTACTAACTAAATACACTTGGGAACAACCATATAAGGTAGATACTGCTAAAGTTGATAAAAATGGAAGTATGGTTTTTAAAGGTAAAGATGCTTTAGAAAAAGGGATTTATTCTGTTTACAGTCCAAAAAAAGGAGTTTTATATTTCGACTTAATTGTAAACGAAAGCCAGAAGTTTACAATTAATACAGATACGGCTAATTTTTATGATAACATGAAAATAATTGGTCCAAAAGAAAATACTGATTTTGTTGAATATGTAAAGTTCATGGGCTCAAAAAATATGGAAAGAATGAACTATGAAAAGGAAATTAAATCCAGAAAAACGGCTGACTCTACTAAACTTTTGACACAAAAAAATACTGAATTATTTAAACAAATAAAAAAATATCAAACTGATTATTTAACAGCAAACCCTACCAATTATTTAGCAACTTTAATCAGATTGCAAAACGATCCTGAGGTTCCAAATGCTCCTAAAAACATTCCTGCAGCTGATACAGCCATTTGGAAATATCAGTACTATAAAAATCATTTCTGGGACGGAATTGATTTAAATGCTATTTCAACACTAAACACTAATAAAATATTTGCTGATCGTGTTAAAAGATTCTTCGAAAAGATTGTCATTCAAAATCCTGATTCATTAGCTAAAGAATCTGAATTATTTTTAAATAAAATTGGAAACAATAAAGAAAACTTTAAATGGGTAACTCATAATTTAACTTACATGTCTGAATCATCCAAGGTAATGGGAATGGATGCGTTTTTTGTTTACATGGTAAACAAACACTACAAAACAGGAAAGGCTTATTGGTTAGATGAAAAACAATTAGAAAAAATTATAAGTCGTGCAAATATTCTGGAACCGCTTTTGTTAGGCAAAAAAGCTCAAGACTTGCAGTTGATTGATACTACAGGTATAAAAACCATAAAAAAATTAGGTATTGATACCATGACAACAAGCGAAACATTAACAAAAGCTTATTACAACAATCAAGAAACAATTCAAAAACTATTAGTGGGTATGTACGGAATAAAAGCTGATTGGACAGTTTTAGTTTTTTGGGATGTTGATTGTGGGCATTGTAAGAAAGAAATTCCTGTAATCTCAGACACTTATCATAAATTAAAAAAAGAAGGAAAATCAATTGAGGTTTTTGCTGTATATACACAACATGAATATGATAAATGGAAAAAATTCATAAAAGAAAGTAACTTAGATTGGATTAATGTGGCAGATGCAGTACATTTAAATAACTTGAAAGAGAAATACGATATCTACAGTACACCGGTTATCTATTTGTTAGATAAAAATAAAGTGATAAAAGCAAAACGAATTGGCGCAGAGCAATTAGAAGAAGTAATAAAGAATATGGAAAAGATGAATAAATAATTAATAGATTAAAATAAATCTATAGAAAGCCACTTGGAAACAAGTGGCTTTTTAAATTTCCACAAAGTGCTAACAATTTTAATTATCAACTGTGTAGAATTAACTTAATTATTATATTCGCAACTTTATTTACAAAAATCATGAAATATATTGCTGAAATAGATGTAATGCCTTTGAAAGCATTACTTGATCCGCAAGGGAAAGCGGTTACAGGAAGTATGAAAAATTTAGGTTTACCTGAAATTGCAAACGTAAGAATTGGTAAACATATTTCCCTGGAAATTGAAGCAGAAACTAAAGAATTAGCTAATGCTAAAGTTGATGAAGCTTGTAAAAAATTATTGTGCAATCAAATCATGGAGTTTTACGAGTTTAAAATTAAAGAAGCTTAATAATTAAATTAAATAATAAAAATGGGATATTTATTTACATCAGAGTCAGTTAGTGAAGGGCATCCGGATAAAGTTGCGGATCAAATTTCAGATGCGTTAATTGATAATTTTTTAGCCTTCGATCCACAAAGTAAGGTTGCTTGTGAAACATTAGTAACTACCGGTCAGGTTGTTTTGGCGGGAGAAGTTAAATCAAAAGCTTACTTAGATGTTCAAGAAATTGCTCGTGGTGTAATTCGTAAAATAGGTTATACTAAGTCGGATTACATGTTTGAAGCAAATTCTTGCGGTATATTATCTGCTATTCACGAACAATCATCTGACATTAATCAAGGGGTTGAGCGTAAGAAAAAAGAAGATCAAGGTGCAGGTGATCAAGGAATGATGTTTGGCTATGCAACAAACGAAACTGATAATTACATGCCTTTGGCTTTAGATTTAGCGCATGCTATTTTACTTGAACTTGCGGCATTAAGAAGAGAAAATAAACAGATTAAATATCTTCGTCCTGATGCAAAATCACAGGTTACTTTAGAGTATGATGACAATAATAAACCTGTTCGTATAGATGCAATTGTTGTTTCAACTCAACATGATGATT
>CAZTCG010000045.1:8985-9286 GCA_964612005.1 uncultured Flavobacteriaceae bacterium
AGAAGGATATTATTGAGATTTTGATTCCACGTGTAAAGAAAAATTACCCAAAGTACGCTCATCTTTTTAATAACAAAATTAATTACCATATCAATCCAACCGGAAAATTTGTAATAGGTGGACCGCACGGAGATACGGGTTTAACCGGACGTAAAATCATTGTTGATACGTATGGAGGAAAAGGTGCTCATGGTGGTGGGGCTTTCTCTGGTAAAGATCCTTCAAAAGTTGACCGTTCAGCTGCATACGCAACTCGTCATATCGCAAAAAATTTAGTTGCAGCAGGAGTTTGCAACGAAGT